>NZ_CALIII010000079.1 GCF_938018145.1 uncultured Campylobacter sp. | reverse complement strand
CGTTATCCGCTTTTACGCTTAGATTTAGCCACTCGGTGACCGCGCTTACGGCCGTTATAGCGGCGCCCGATCTTTCGATGCTGCCCTTAATAAAGTCGTATCTAGCGCCCTCAAAAAATGCGTGACCTTGAAATTTAGGCGGTAAAACGGCACCCTTGTCGCTAAAATTTTCAAACTCGGCCTCAAGCTCGCTGATGTAGAGCTCAAATTTGCTTCCGTCCGCCTCGCCAGCAAATTTATAAATTTTACCCTCATTTTCGTGTCTGATCTCGTAGCCTAGCGCCAAAATGTAGGCCAAAAATATCGCCGCAACCGCTCTCATAACCGCTCCTTTTATATGCCCAGCGCCCAGCGCGAAAACGGCGCGACCTCGCATTTTATGCCCTCTATGCTCGTCTCGCCCGAGTTTGCCACGCTGATTGCTTGTAGCCTATTTATACCTAAAATTTTTAAATTTGCGTGCAGTTTTTTAAATTTTAAAAAGACCAAATCCGCATCGCTAAACGGCGAGCAAATGATAGCAAGTTTCCTTTTTGGCAGGAAAAAATCAAGCTCTTTTGTATAAAAAATCTGCTCGTTAAATTTGGCCAGCTCGCAAAAAACCGTGTTGTTAAAATTTTTAGCGAAGTCCTTTTTTAGGCTCAGTGCGCTTTTAAACGCAAAGTCGTTAAAATAAAGCCTTTTTGCGGCGTTTGGCTCGTTAAATTTTTCTACCAGGCTAACCGCGCTCATATTTTCTAGCTCGCTAAGCGCGCCGTAAACGCTATCTTTTGAGATTTTGCGGGTGGATTTTAGCGTGCTAAAAATCTCAAAAACGCTCACGTTTTGCGCCTGAGCTTTCGCGCACTCTTTTAGCACTGCTAGCTGCGTGGCGGAGAGCGATGATTTTAGCGCGGTTTGTAGATTTGCCGCGACGTTTTCGGCATCGCAAAAGGCCGATGCGGGACTCCTGCCGTGAAGTAAAAAGTGGCTAAAAAGCGTCTCTGGATCGATCTTTTTTGAAAAAAAAGCGATAAATTCCTCGTAGTCTAAAAAATCCAAATTTAGCTCGCTAAATCCGCTCAAATTTGCATCTTTAAACCCGGAGGCGACGATAAAATTTTGCAAATTTAGCTCTAAAATCGGCTCAAATTTTTCCTGAAATCTCTGCTCGAAATCATCGATCGCTAGAATTTTTATCTGCGGATTTTGGCGTAAAAACTCTGGCAAATTTGACAAAATATCATCCGCATCTATGCGTAAATCGCCTAAATTTACATACAAAATCTCTTTGCTCTCAAATGCCGACAAAAAGCCAGCGATTAGAGATGTTTTGCCGCTTCCTATACCGCCTTTTATCAGCGTTTTTGGTGCTGTGATCTCAAATTTTCTATTTATAAATTTGATATTTTTTGGCGGATTTTGATAAAGCGCGTTTAGGATTTGCATTTTTTGCCTTTTAAATTTGGAAAATTATAGCAAAGTTTCCTTGTAAAGAGGAGGATAATTAAAATTTGACGCCAAAAAACAAGGGTAAATTTAACGATTTTTAAGGGGGGGGGGG
>NZ_CALIII010000078.1 GCF_938018145.1 uncultured Campylobacter sp. | reverse complement strand
CCCTCACGGGTTAAAATTTTAAAGTTAAACTACGCCTATTCTGTCTGGAATATTTCTGCCGATTTTACTAAATTTAATCGTAAATTATGCTAATAAAGCATAGAAGTTTATTATTAAGTCTGCAAAAAGCGTACAAATTTAGTTATAATAGCTCTTAAATTTAAGCAAAGGACAAGCTTTGAATCAAATCGCTAAAACGCCCCAAGACGTCGTCGCCTTACTCATAGAAAAAAGGAAAGAATTTAACGATCCCAAAGAATTTATCGTATCGTTTGGCAAGGACGAACTAGGCGAGTTTGAGAAGCTAAACGGCGATATGGATATGAAGGTCGGCGACTTGCTTAGTATGAGTCAAAGCGTAGGAAGCTCGGTAGGCGAGTCGCTAAAGTCGGTCAAAAAATACTCCGCCGAGCTTATAAAAGCAAGCGATAAGATGAAGGAGAGCGGACTGGGCGCGAAATTTATAAATTTCTTGCTCGGCAAAGACCTAGCCGCCGAACTGGCTAGCAAATATCAAAGCGTGTCAAGCTTGTTTGAAGAAATCACGGCAAATTTAAAGCACTCCATAAATGTTTTAGAAGCTAGAAACGCAGAAATCTCCGAGAAGCAAAAGGAACTTTCACTCATCATAGAAAGTCTAAAAGGCAAGATAGAAATTTTAAGCAAAACAGACGAGCTCATCGAAAATTTAGCGGCAAATCAAACAGACGAAGAGCAGAAAAAATTTCTCCTCGAAGAGGCGCTATTTTACATCCGTATGCATCTGCAAAATTTGCGTCAAGTGCTAGTCGTGATGCAGCAAAGCCTCGCAAACTACGCTACTATCAAACACAATAACTCGCTTTTAAGTTTCGCCACGCAAAACACGATCACAACTAGCATCACGGCGCTAAAAACCAACGTCTATATCGCAAGTGCAGCGCAAGAAGGCAAGAAGCAGCTAAAAGCGGTTTCTGAGATGGACAAGCTCGCAAACGACGTCATCCTAAAAAACGCGCAGGACGTAAACGATACGGCAACAGACGTGATGGCAAAGGTCGCAGGCGGCGCGCTAGATAACCAAAACCTTGAAAAAGCGATAAATTTGATGATAGATTCGCTAGATAAGATAGAAAATTTCAAAAACGAGGCGCTACCTAAGATGAAAGAAAATATCGCTAAAATCGCGCAGATGAGTAAGACGCTGGAAAGCAAGGTAAATAAGCTCGAAAAGATCGAGCAAAGCGACGTGTATAGCATAGAGTAGAGTGGAGCAAAGGTCAAATTTGACCTCACAAGCGGCAAATTTAAAAACAAAAAGGTAAAAGATGGATCAATTTTTAGAGCTTCTTGGTAATAATCTCATATTTTCCGTTCCGCTGGCCATCGTTACGGTTTTTACCTTGCTTGAGATTATTTTGATGATGACCGGATTTTCGGTGCTTGAGCCGATAAACGGGCTATTTGACGGAGCCGAGGGCATCGACGCTCCTGGTACCGAGCTACTAGCGTG
>NZ_CALIII010000077.1 GCF_938018145.1 uncultured Campylobacter sp. | reverse complement strand
TAAGGGGGAAGGGAGCGACTTCGTAATTCAAGCCCCTTCCCCCTTAACAATAAAGACTAAAATCCAAATTTGACCAAACAAAATTTAGCACCTTAAAGATGCGGGTCTCGGCGAGTAAAATTTATAAATTTAATCCCAAATTTACTGCTCGCCAAAATCCTTGCCAAAATCATCTATCTGATTTAAATCCATCGGTTTTAGCTGATTTTTATTTCCTCGTAAGATATCCTCGACCTGCTCTTTTTGCGATCTTTTTGAGCCCGTGGTTTTGACGTTTTTTAGCGCTTCAAGCAGCTCTTCGATATTTGGTTCGCGCACGGTTTTTAGCGAGATGATGAGCACCTCGTCGATATCGACAGAGTGCTTTTTGGCGGTGTATTTTGCTAGCGTGTCTTTAAATTTTTCCTTGCCGAGCGAGGTTAGCAGATCCTCGACGTAAAAGCTGCCGATAACGACGTTTAGCGCGTCAAGCACGTATGCTTCATTATCCACGACGTCGCGCCCCTCCAGACGCAGGCTTACGCTTACTTTTTTGATCGAGCTTTTGGCGTCTCTGGAGTACAGATCGGTTTCAAAGTTATCGATATTTAACGTCTCGGCAAAGGCCATAACCGCGGCAAAAGCCAGCGCAAAAATCTTTTTCATACGTCTTCCTTAATGTTTTCAAATTTGTTTTCAAGATAGAATTTCTCGACCTCTTCGTCTATTTTAACGACGCTTTGCAAATACTCTCTAAACGGCCGACTTTTGCCGTAAAATATCCTCAGCTTTTTAGGATCGATCGCCCGCGAGAGCGCGACGTAGAGCTGTCCGTTGGCAAAGATATGATTTAGGTCGCACACTAAATTTTCGATACTCATACCTTGGGATTTGTGGATCGTGATCGCGTAGGCTAGCTTTAGCGGAAACTGAGTCAAAGACGCCCTAGCGCGCTCCTCGAGATGTTCGCCCGCCATCACGAATTCGCTCATGTCAAATCTCGCGCGCTCTACCTCGACGATCTCGCCGTTAGCTTTTTGCACGATGACGCTTTTTATCTCGCCGTTTTCTTTTAAAATTTGCATTATCTGTCCGCGCTCGCCGTTATAATACTCGCCCCATTTATTTACGGTAAATATAACTTTCGCGCCGATTTTTATATTTAAAATTTCAGGCGCGTAGAGGTTTGCGATCCAGCGATCCAGCGCGTTTTCGTTTAAATTTTCATCGTAAATTTCAACTAGCGCCTCGGCTCTTTCAAGCTGCGCGGGTAGTTTAGAGAGCATCTTGTTATTTAGCTCGTCCGCTTCGTAGTTACGCCCAAAAAGCACGCTCGTATCGTCATTTACCTGCACGCTTGGCACGCGTAAATTTTCGATATAGCTAAACACCTCTTCGCTCAGTCGCCCGACGCGAAGCATAGATAAGATATCGTAAAATTTCTTATCCTTCGTGCGTTTTGAGACGACTAGTTCGATATTTTTAAACTCAAATTCATGCCACGAGCTAGAGTTAAAAGCATAGAGAAATTTAAACAGCGAGTTGCCGTCATCGCCGTTTTTTCGCACGGGCGGCAGCTGATAAAAGTCGCCCACGAGCATCACGCGCCCGACGAATCGCGAGCTCATCAAGCGGTAATAAATCATATCCATGAGCCCCGCGCTGATCATCGAAATTTCGTCTATCACGATGAGATCGCAGATGTCGAGCATCTTTTTTAGTTCGCCAAGTTTTCCGCGCTGTTTGCGGTCGTAGCCGCGTAGCTCCTCAAGGTTTGAGCAAATGCCGAATTTAAAAAAACTATGCACGCTCACTCCGCCGACGTTTACCGCCGCGATGCCGGTGCTGCCGAGTACTACGACGTTTTTTAGCTCGTTTTTATAGTGCTTGATGACTGCTTGCGTGAGGTGGCTTTTGCCCACGCCGCCGCGCCCGGTGAGAAAAACGTTTGATCTTTTTAATATATCTAACAGCTGGTTTAACACAAATTTCCCTATTTTTTGTAAAATTATAGCTTATTTTTAAGGAGCGAGATTGAAATTTGATAAATTTATACTTTCAGCGGCGGTAGCGTTAGTAATGCTAGGCGGTTGCGCATCGCCAAAAGATACCCGGGACGCGGTAAATTTGCAGGGTCAAGGCGCTAATGCGGCGTCAGCGCATGATATGCCCGAGGAGAGCGCGGACGAAAATTTAGGCCACATCAGTTATCTAAAATTTGACGTCGATCAAAATGCAAATGCGCTACCGATACTGCCTTTTGAGGCGCAGAGTAGCGGCGAAACGCTACTGCAAAAACGCTTTAACTCGCTTGATCTAAGAGCGCCTTCAACCACCGCAAAAGACGCTTTTTGGGCGCTAGACTACTATAAAAATACGGCAAAAAGGCAGTATTATTTCTCAAATATGCGCAAAATCCCAAACGAGTGGTTTGAAAAAGTGCGCAAAAACGCTAGCGTGGAGAGCTTCGGTAAAGTCTCTCTACCTGCGATAACGACGGCAAATACTAGCCTGCGAAACCTACCGACCGACGAGGCCGTGCTTTATAATCCCGTACGCGCTGGCGAAGGGCTACCGTTTGACTACGCCCAGCTATCTTTCGTCTCTATCGGATATCCGCTTTACGTTTCGCACTTTTCGGCCGACGGCGCGTGGGCGTTCGTAGGTAGCGACGCCGCATGGGCCTGGGTGAAATCGACCGAAATCAAAATTTTAAGCGCAGAGGCCGTGCAGGAGCTAAAAAACTCTAAATTTTTAAGCGTTATCAAAGACGAAGAGCCCGTCTACGACAAAAACGGCAACTTTTTATTTTACGGACGCATAGGGGCGATTTTGCCGTTTCAAAGCGAGGATCAGTTTAAATTTTACGGCAAAATCCAGACCCAAAGCGGGCTAAAAAACTACGAGATCTCAAAACAAAGCGCGAGCCGCTTTCCGCTTAAATTTAGCGACGAAAACGTAAGGGCGCTGGCGTCATCGCTACTAGGGCAAAGCTACGGCTGGGGCGGGTTTGGCGGCAAGCGCGACTGCTCGCTGTTTTTGCAGGATTTCCTGGGTAGCTTTGGCGTGTGGCTACCGCGAAACTCAAAGGCTCAAGGCCAAATCGGCAAGGTCGTAAGCCTGGCAAATTTAAGCGCGGAAGAAAAACTGCGCGTCATCAAAACGCAGGCAGTGCCGTATAGAACGCTATTTCACATGAACGGACACATCATGCTCTATGCCGGCCTGCGCGGAGACGAACCGCTCGCCGTGCACGACGTCTGGGGTATCCGCACGAAAGATAACGGCAGAGCCATGATCGGCGGCGTGGCGATCACGACGCTAAAAATCGGCTCGGACGTAGCAGACATCGATCCAAAACGCTTGCTAGTTTCGCGTATAAACTCCATGAACACCTTTGAAATAGCTAGCGGCGAAGAGGCGCAGCGCGCTAAACAATCGGCAATCGAAAAAGCTTACGGCGTGAAAATAGTCGGCAACGAGGTGATTTTTGCGGACGGCGCTAAGATCAAATTTGACGACGGCGAGGCAAAAGATACGGCACACCTGCTAAACCTTGCCGACGTCGAGGATACTTTTGCGCAGCCTTATCCGCTATTTAAGCCTCTAGCTCTACCTAGCAATGACGCTGGCAGATACCGAAACTACGAGCTTTTGGATAAAATTTACGGCGCGAGCGAGGCGGAAGTGAAGGCAAATTTAACGGATGTCGTTTGGCTAAAAAATCACGGCGGCAAGACGTTTAAATTTAACTCCAAAAACGGCGCGGCAGCAGCTCTGCAAGCCGTCTCAAACGAGCTTGACGCGCTGGTCGTGCAAAAACCCGAGCTGCTAAAATTTCTTGATAATCCGTCAGGTACATTTAACTGGCGCGTGATCGAAGGCACAAAGCGCAAGAGCTCCCACTCCTACGGCATCGCGATCGACATAAATACCGACAAGAGCGACTACTGGCGCTGGAGCAAGGACGGCCGCTACCGCAATCAAATCCCCGAGGAGATCGTGCGCGTATTTGAAAAGCACGGCTTCATCTGGGGCGGGCGCTGGGTTAGCTTTGATACGATGCACTTCGAGTATAGACCGGAATTTGGGCATCTAAGATAAATTTGACGGCGATTTTAACGATAAATTTGGGTGAAATTTGGCTCAAATTTATCGTTGCGTTTTGGCTGGCAGCTAGGCGTCGCAGACCGTAAATTTAAGCTACAATCAAGAAGGTGCGAATAAATTTTGCTTTGCCGCTTTTTGGCGTAAAATTTAAGGCAGACGACACGAAAAATCTATCGCTTCTGTGGCAAATTTGAGCTAAACCGGGATTAAATTTGCCGTCAAGTTCAGCTAAATTTTTAGTAAAAGCTGGATTAAATTCGGCGGTTTGATTTCGGCAAGCGAGGCATTTTCGCGTTTACGTGCTTTTTGATATTTGGCAAAAATTTGCAAGCGATTGCGAGAGGCTCGCCACCCTTTTTGCGGTTTGTAAATTTAGCTTTGGCATAGGCCGAGCGGTTAAATTTGACGCCGAAACGACGCGGTCTTGGTTTAGCCTACGTTTTATAATTTTTATAGTTCGTAAATTTTGCGCTAGCGG
>NZ_CALIII010000076.1 GCF_938018145.1 uncultured Campylobacter sp. | reverse complement strand
TCGTAGACGAAAAAGGCAGCGTAAATTTGCTAACTCAAAAATTTGAAGCGCCGTCCGAAATCGTCGATTTAAATTTAACCTTTCCTAAAACGGGATTTGGAGCACAAAAAGATATCTACAACATCGTAATCGAGGCCACCGATACTAGCAAATGGGGATTTTTCCTCGGCAACACGCAAAAAAAAGAGGTAAAAATCACCGTCGATAACAAAAAACCCGACGTAAACATCCTAAACCACTCATACGCCATCACAAAAGGCGGTAGCGCGACGGTCGTGTTTAAGGCGACTGATGAAATGCTAAAAGAGGTCTATATCGAGACGAACTACGGCAAAAAATTTATTCCGAGCAAATTCGTAAAAGACGGCTACTACGCTTCTTTAGTGGCTTGGCCGGCGCAGCAAGGCTCGTTTAGCGCCGACGTCGTGGCGCTTGACGCGGCGGGAAATATAACCAAAAGCAAGATAAGATTTTTCTACCAAGACAAAAAATACCGCATCTCAAAGATAAAACTAGACGGCCAAAGTAGATTTTTAAACGAAAAAATCCCAGAACTAGCGCAGCAATACGCTAAAAACTACGACGCTATGAGCAATCTGGAAAAGATGAAATTCGTAAATGAAAATCTCCGCGAGGCAAATGAGAAAATAATCTCGCAAATCGCCGCAAAAGTCGAGATAGACGCGGCGGAAAACTTTAGCGTAAATAAATTTTACCCGCTAAAAAACGGCAAAGCGGTAGCGAGCTTTGGCGACCACAGATATTATACATTTGAGGATAAAGACATCAGCGAAAGCTGGCACATGGGCATCGACCTAGCCTCGACGCAAAGAGCCGACATCGTCGCTAACAACGACGGCACGGTCGAATTTGCCGCGGATAACGGCATCTACGGGCGTAACGTCCTGATAAATCACGGATTCGGGCTATTTTCGCTCTACGGACACTGCAGCTCGCTAAACGTCAAAGCCGGCGACTCCGTCAAGGCGGGCGACGTCATCGCAAACACGGGCGTTACGGGTCTAGCGATGGGTGATCATTTGCACTTTGGCATGCTAGTTCAAGGCATAGAAGTGCGCCCCGAGGAGTGGATGGATAACGGCTGGATGAAGGATAATGTAACCGGCGTTTTGAGCGCTGCCAAAAAAATGGTCGAATAAATTTGCCATTTTGTTGTAAATTTGTTGTATAATGGCAAGAATAAGAAAAATAAGGGCGAAAATTTGAAACAAACAACCATAAAATCAACCGTAGAAGGCGTAGGCATCGGACTTCACAAGGGCGAACCGATAAAAATCACGCTTGAACCGCTCGGGGCAAATTCGGGAATAATATTTTACAGAAAAGACCTCGGAGTGAGCTTTAAAGCAGAGCCGAAAAACGTGATAAACACTCAAATGGCAACCGTAATCGGCGGCAAAGAGGGCTACATTTCGACGATCGAACATCTCCTTAGCGCGATAAACGGCTACGGCATAGACAACGTCCGTATCGTCCTGGACGCCAACGAGGTGCCGGTCATGGACGGCTCGGCGATAAGCTACTGCATGATGCTGGATGAAGCGGGCACAGCGGAGCTTGACGCAGATAAAAAAGTAATCGTAATCAAACGCCCGGTAGAAGTAAATAAAAACGGAAAATTCGCCAGAGTAACGCCGTCAAATAACCCGAAATTCGACTTTACTATCAAATTTGCCCACCCGATAATCGGCGAGCAAAACTACGTGTTTGAGTTTAGCAAACAAGCCTACATCGAGGAGATCGCGCGCGCTAGGACGTTTGGATTTTTAAAAGACGTACAGATGCTAAGAGCGCAAAATTTAGCCCTCGGCGGCAGCCTAGATAACGCCGTGGTTATCGACGATAATAAAATTTTAAATCCCGAAGGCCTGCGCTTTGAAAACGAATTCGTTCGTCATAAAATTTTAGACGCGATCGGCGATCTAAGCCTGATGGGCGCGCCATTGATGGCTGATTATACGAGCTTTGCGGGCAGCCACGAGCTAAACCACGAGCTAACGCTAGCTATCCTAAGCGACGATAAAAACTACGAAATCGTCACGCTAAAAGGCGATTTCGCGCGCGAGTACCAAAAGGTATTTGCATAAAAAATATCCAAATTTTAGTTATCGCTCTTAGCTCGCCGCTAATCGTCGGCATTTATGACGAAAACGGCGAGCTTTTAGAGCAAATTTCTAGCGAAGAAAAATCCGACGTCTCCCTCGTAAAAATAATGGACGAGATCTTAAACGGCGGCAAATTTAATC
>NZ_CALIII010000075.1 GCF_938018145.1 uncultured Campylobacter sp. | reverse complement strand
GCGTTACGTTCTCGGCGGCATTTGCGCCGATAGCCAGAGCCGCTACGAAAGAAATTTTCGCAACATTGTTAAAACTCATTTTTTCTCCTCTTTAAATTTACGAAAATTTGCGCCGATTTAGAAAAATATTTAAATTTTGTTTTCTTTAATCCGCTCAAATTTTGAAAACGAATACTACAATCTTAAGACTAAATTTTAGATAAATTTATCTAAAATATTACTTGCTTATTCGTTATTGACAATAAATACCATAATCTGATATAATTGCCGCGCAAATTTTAGTAAGAAGGCATTAAATGGAATTTCTCAAACACAACGTCGATTACGTTATCATCGGTATTTTAGGGCTTATGAGCTTTGTCGTAGTATGGCTCACGATAGAGCGCTTGATCTTTTACGCAAACGTTAAATTTGAAAATTACAAGAATCAAGACGACTTTGAAGAGAGCGTAACTAGAAATTTAACAACGCTTTATATAGTTTATTCAAATGCTCCGTATATCGGGCTTTTGGGTACGGTCGCAGGCATCATGGTGACCTTTTACGACATGGGTATGAGCGGCGGCATCGACACTAAAAGCATCATGGTCGGCCTATCTCTCGCGCTAAAAGCAACCGCGCTAGGCCTCATCGTCGCGATACCGACGCTAATGATCTACAACGCGTTTATGAGAAAAGTGGACGTTTTAGTAAACCGCTACAAGGCTTCACGTGAGAATGCCTAAAAAAGAGGGATTAAACGTAATCCCGCTCATAGATATTATGCTCGTTTTGCTAGCCATCGTGCTTAGCGTTTCGACTTTTATCGCTCAGGGCCATATCAAAATCGACCTGCCAAACAGCGAAAGCGCGGAAAAAAAGCAAGACGAAAACGATAAAATCGCCGTTTTAATTAATAAAGATAATGAATTTTTTATAGGCGAAGAGAAAATCGCCGAGGAAAATTTAAAAGAAAAGCTAAACGAGATAAAAAACGAAACGTTAATAGAACTTAAAAGCGATAAAGAGAGCAAATTTGACTCGTTTATCAAGGTTATCGACATACTAAAAGAAAAAAATCATGAAAACTTCGCTATCACGACAACAACTGAATAGACGCGCCAGCTTTACGGGGCTTGGCGTTTCTATCCTGTTGCACTCTATCCTCATCGGATCTTTTATCAAATTTTACGACGAGCTAAAGCCGATGCCGGAAGAAAAAAGCGTCAAGATAGCGCTAAATACCTTTACGCCGCCAGCAGCTCCGCTCCCGCCAGCACCTACTCCGCCTGCCCCGCCGCCTCCGGCACCGCCTGCGCCTCCTCCGCCAGAACCCGTCGTCACGCCGCCGGAACCGCCAAAACCGGTGGAGCCGCCTAAGCCGATAGAAAAGCCAAAGCCAGTAGAGAAACCAAAACCCG
>NZ_CALIII010000074.1 GCF_938018145.1 uncultured Campylobacter sp. | reverse complement strand
TGTGCCAAAAACAAAATCACAGGCGCGACTAGCGAGCTAACGACGATATAGTTCGCCGTCGTCGGCAAGCCCATGCCTAGTATCAGCGACATTATCGCAGTGAGAAAGAGGATGAGCACTATGTTGTTGCCGGCTAAATTTTCCACGACTTCAGATAGCACTTGACCGACGCCAGTTAGCGAGATCGAGCCCACGATGATGCCGGCTAGACCCGTAGCTATCGCGATCGTCGTCATGCTTTTAGCCGCCGTTACCATCGCCCAAAATATATCCGCAAAGCCGATGATAAAGTCCTCTTTGCCGACGTCCTCGCCGTGAGCCATTTTTTTAACGGGTTCCTGAAAAAGGATAATCAAAAACAGCACGCAAATAGCGTTAAAAGCCGCCGAAATCGGCGATTCGTTTGCGATTAACAATGTATAGAGCAAAACCAAAATCGGGATAAGATAGTGCAGACCGCTCACGAAAATTTTAAGCTTAGATATGCCTGCACCCTGCTCCATGCCTTTTAGCCCGAGCTTACAACTCTCAAGGTGCACGATAAAAAACAGCGACATATAGCACACAAATGCCGGAATCACGGCCGCGATCATGACGTTTGTGTAGCTAAGCCCCAAAAACTCGGCGATGATAAAGGCCGCCGCGCCCATGATAGGCGGCATCAACTGACCGTTTACGCCAGCAGCCACCTCGATAGCACCGGCTTTGGTGCTAGTTAGGCCAGCCTTTTTCATCAGCGGGATCGTAAAGGTGCCCACCGTTACGACGTTTGCCGTGGAGCTGCCGCTCACCATGCCGGTTAGTCCTGACGCGATAACCGAGGCCTTCGCCGGTCCGCCGCGAAATTTACCAAGCAGCGCAAAGGCTAAATTTATAAAGTACTGCCCCGCTCCCGCGCGCTCCAAAAGCGAACCAAACAATACGAAAAGATAGATAAAACTCACGCTAACGCCAAGCGGCACGCCAAAAACGCCCTCGGTCGTAAGATACATGTGGCCTGCTAGCTTGTTTAGGCTAGCGCCCTGGTGCGCGATGATGTCTGGCATATATTGGCCGAAATAATCATACGCCAAAAATATCGCCGCGATGATAGGAAGCGCCGGGCCGATGATCCTGCGACCCGCCTCAAACAGCACGACCACGGCGACGCAGGACACGGCGATATCAAAGCTCGTGTAGTCTCCGGGGCGCTGCGCTAGAGCGTAAAACTCTATGAGCGGATAGAGCGCGGCTAGCGTGCCCACAACACAGAGCGCGATGTCGTAAAACGGTAGGCTGGAGTGGGCTTTTTTGTGAATTTTAAGCGGATAGAGCAAAAACAGCAGACAAATAGCAAACGCAAGGTGCGCCGAGCGCGACATCGTCGTGTTCATCGGAAAATACGCGATATAAAGCTGAAAAACCGACCACGCAAAGCAGATAATGCTCGTGAAATATATATAAAAGTTCGAGTTTATCTCGCGCGTCTTTACCTCGACGAACTCCTCCTTTTCCTGCGTCGACTCGGTATTTGTTCGTGTTTCGTTTAGATTTTTATCCATATTTGCTCTTAACCTCTTAAATTTTCTTTTAATAAAATTTGGCGATTTTGCCCGTAAAATCGGGCTTTATTTTTAAATTTGACCGGCTTTTATGCTTTAAATTTATCGGCAAATTTAACCTCACGCCGTAAAGATACGGGTTTTGCAAACGGCAAACGAAGTCAAATCAAAAACGCGCGCATGAGCCAAATCTAAAATTTGACGCCTACAAGCGGCCTAAAAACCGCCGCCAAAAAGCTAGCAAAGCGTCAAATTTTAAATCCTCAAAAAACTAAAAACAAGCCCTTAAATTTAAAAAATAGGCCGTGCGGGTCAAATTTAACCCACGCGGCTCGGCTAGTTTATTTTATTATGCCGGCTTTTTTAAACTCAGCCTCAGCAGCCGGGTGCAAAGGTGCAGAAAGCCCCTCTATCAGGCTCTCTTTGGTAACCGCCGCGAGTGCGGGGTGCAGGCTCTTATACTCGTCAAAGTTATCCAAGATAGCCTTTACGACCGCGGCCACCGCAGTGTCGCTCATGCCCTTGTCGGTTACCAGTACGGCTTTAACGCCGATACTTTTTACGTCGTGATCCACGCCCTCATAGGTACCTTTTGGTATCGTGCCTTTGGCGAAATATGGCATCGTAGCTATCATCTTATCCACCTGCTCGCCCTCGATGTTTACGATGTCGATAGGTAGCGAGTTTGCCGCGTCGGTGATGTTGGCCGTCGGGTGGCCGACCATGTAGAAGTAGCCGTCGATTTTCTTATCTTTTAGCGCGTGCGGGCATTCGCCAGCAGTTAAAACGCCGTGATGTTTTAGCTTTTTCTCGTCAAAGCCAAATGCCTTAAACACGCCAAGCGCGGTCATTTCATTGCCGCTGCCAGGGTTACCGACGTTGATCGCTTTGCCCTCAAGGTCGTTTATCGAGCCGATGCCGCTTGATTTTGATACGACGAATGCGAGAAGCTCAGGGTAGATCGAGACGACTGCGCGCAGATTTTGATCGCCGTTGCCATCAAATTTGCCCACGCCGTTAAATTTATCATAAACCACGTCACTTTGGACGAAACCGAAATTTAGCTCTTTTTTTAGCACGTTATTTACGTTATAGACTGAGCCGCCGGTTGATTGCACCGAGCATTTCATTTGCGGATCTTTATTTACGAGGCGACATATCGCTCCGCCGACCGGATAATACGTGCCCGTCATCGCTCCCGTACCGATAGATACAAACTCCTTTGCGCCCAGCGCAGACGCGAAAAGCAACCCGGCTAATGCCAAAGATGTAGTTTTCATTTAACTTCCTTTCAAAGAATTTTTCTGATTTTACTCTCAAAATCCGCATTTTGCGTATAAATTTCACTCTTTTTGCGAGCTTTTTCAAAAAATTGCGACTATTTTACACACTTTAGCCTTAGAAAAATATTTCTTAAGGTAAAATTTATATATTTTTTACAAGCGAAGCGAAAATCGTATTTTTTGCATGGAGATATTTCTAAATTTTACGCACCGAGACCTGCGTCTTTAAGACGCTAAATTTGGATTAGTTAAATTTGAGGTTACAGCTTTGATTTCTTTGTATAGGGGCTTTAAATTTTAGCATTTTCAGGGTACGGGTTTCGGTGACTCAAATTTGAAGCCGAAATTTGTAAATTTGACTTCAAATTTGAACGTAAAAAGTTAAGGCGAAGTATCGTGAGATGATTTTTGGGGTTTTGAAGTTAAAATTTGACGAAGATAAGGCATATAGC
>NZ_CALIII010000073.1 GCF_938018145.1 uncultured Campylobacter sp. | reverse complement strand
CTCGCGCGGGTATCGAAAAGGGCGTAGCCAGCACCAAAGCCTTCGCGACGCAGGTCGTGACGCTATGGATGCTAGCGCTGCAAATCGCGCAGGCTAAAGCCTCAATAAGCAAAAACGAGCTAAAAAGCGAGATCGCGGCACTCCTGCACGTTCCGCAAATTTTAAACATCAGCAAAGAGCCGCAAGAGCGCATCCGCCGCCTAGCCAAGCACTATTTGCACGGCCACGGCTTCTTTTTCATCGGGCGAGATATATTTTATCCGCTGGCGCTCGAAGGCGCGCTAAAGCTCAAAGAGATCTCCTATCTGCACGCCGAGGGCTATCCAGCCGGCGAGATGAAGCACGGCCCTATCGCGCTTGCCGACGAGAGGCTCTTTACGATCGCGCTAATGCCAAAAACCATACTCTACGACAAAACCAAGAGCAACGTCGAGGAGCTAGCCGCTCGCGACGCCTATATACTTGCGATTAGCCCCGAGGAGTTCGAGCTTAGCGACGATTTTATAAAGACTAGCAAACAAGCTCACCCTATGAGCGAGTTTTTCGAGATGATGATCATCCTGCAGCTTTTTGCGCTAGAGATCGCCGTGAGGCTGGGCAACGACGTGGATATGCCGCGAAACCTCGCTAAAAGCGTGACAGTGGAGTAAATTTAGTAGGCGAAATTTGACGGACGACGCTAAATTTCGCTTTTAATCCTAATCTGCAAATTTGGGCGAGAGGTTGCCCGCCTAAATTTCTCTCAAATTTTATTCTAAATTTAAATACAAATTTATCGGCGCCCGGGAGTATCATGCAAAATTTAAACGAAAAATATGAAATTTATCAAAAAAGGCTAGATAAAAAGGCGGGTCGCCTCACGTCGCTGATGAACGATGCAAAATGGCTTAAGCTCTGCGAAATTTTAGAAGCTTCGGGTTGCAAGGATATACGCGTAAAGCTATTATCGGGCAAGGAGGAGATCGCGCTCGTCTGCGGTTTTGGGTGCTTACAGGACGGGTATTCTGATTGCGCCAACGGAGCTATTTTGTTTAAAGACTTACACTGGGTTTTCGTGCCTAAATTTTACGAGCAAACGCGCATGAACAGAACCGAAAAGCTTGCCTCAAATTTTATCCCAAATCCGCTTGAAGCAGTGCTGGACACCATGACAAAGGCGGGCAAATTTGACTACGAAATAGACGAAAGCGGGCTAAAAATTTACGGATATAGATAAATTTGGCGCAGGCAAACGGAGTCAAATTTAAAACCGCGCTCGCTCGCCAAATGCTGCAAAATTTGATAAAATTTGACGAAATTTAACCCAAAGGAGCAAATATGGGTGCTCATCTATGCCCAAAATGCGGCGAAAACACGATCTACTTCGACGGCATTTGCCACTCGTGTAGCCAAAGGCAAAGGCGGAATGAAATTTTAAACCTAAGCGCGGACGAAGTAGAAGCGATGATCTTAAAAATCGCGGAGCGAATCGATGAGATCGAAAAATGGGATGAGATCTGCAATGATTTTTGGGCGCTTTTTAGCCTGCTGGATATCCACGATCCAAGGATCGCGCGAGCTGCGGCGGCGAAGCAGATCTACTATCCGCCCGAGCTCTACTTCGGCGCGCCGGACGACGTAAAAGACGCACTCATAACAAAACTAAACTCGCTAGAGGACAACTCCAAAAACGTGCTAAACCACCTACTTTGCGCGCTTGCCTGGCAGGGCGGCGAGCAGACAGCTGAGCTTTTTTACGAGCTGTATAAAAACCCGCGGCCGTGGCGCAAAAAACTCTACGTGGGTACCGAATTTTACGCAAAAATCGGCGGCTGGGCGTTTGACGAGACGGGCGAGCGAAAATCGCTCGTTTTTGATAAATGTCTTACCGCGGTACGCGTAAAAGATGGCAAGCGCGCGAGCCAAAGCGCAAATTTAAACTCAAACCAAAGCGCGGATGAGCCCGTACAAATCGGCGAACCTACAGGCCAAGAGTGCGAGTTTTGCGGCTGCGAGATACTGGATATGCTGCGCCTAAAGGCATCCGATCCGCGGCTTGCGTTTTTAAATTTAAAGCACGACGCGATCTTTCGCTGCTGCCCAACCTGCGTCGGCTCGGTAATGTATTTTTGCAAATGCGGCGCGGACGGCGAACT
>NZ_CALIII010000072.1 GCF_938018145.1 uncultured Campylobacter sp. | reverse complement strand
ACCGCTTCGTCAAGCACCAAAAACCGCCTATAATCCTTCATAAAAATAAGATAAATTTTACCGTCCGCGTCCATCTCGTGCTTTTTGACGACCAGCTTGTCTTTCTCGTCGTAGCTTGTTTCAAAGTACGTATTTACGGATATTTCGCGCTCGCCGATATAGACTTTTGACGCGTCGCCAGATACGCTAAACCCTCCGCCGATATTTATCGTATCGCCGTCCACCGAGTAAGGTTTGCCCGGATAAAATATCGCTCCGTACTCCTCGCCGCTGTTTAGATCGAGGTTTGAAAAGCGCAAAACGGCGCTAAAGATATCGATCATGGAGTCAGGCAGATAATAATAAATCTCGCGCGTTTTTTGCGGCGGGCGGAAGTCCTTGCTATTTAGCGAATACAAAAACGAATTTACGCTCGTTGCGTTGTAGTCCTTCATCATTTGATTCAAATTTAACCCGAATCTCTCGCTAAAATTTCGCTCGGTGTACTCGACTTCTAGGCGCGCCATATTTGCCGACATGCGCTGATTGCTAGCTAGCGCAAAGCTCACGGCGAAGTTATCCCTGCCTAGGTGCTTGCCGCCGTCTATGAGAGTCTTGACGTCCGCGTAGTAGCGGATCGGGTAGCCGTAGTCCCACCACGCTAGCACGTAGTCCTCGCGCCCCGCGATCTTGTGTAGCTTATCTAGGCTCTCTACCTCGCTTTTGGCAAAGACCGTGCCGACTTTGTAGCCGTAAATGTGCTCAAGGCACGGCATCAAGGATAGCGCAGCGATACAAAAGACGCAAATTTTTTCTAAAAGCGCGTGCTTTTTGAGCGAGCTTAGGCCTGAGACCATAAAATAAGCCGCCCCGCAAATAAGCGCCGCCGCCGCAAACGTGGCTAGATATACGCCAAAGCTCGCCTCGCCGTCAAAATTTGGCGCAAAAACGGGAGATTTGCCGTGCAAAAGGCTGTAATATTTATCAAAATACAAAAAGAAAAACGCGAAAAACGCCGCTAGGCAAACTGTGCAAAATTTGTCTAAAATTTTATCTTTTTTAAAAAAATTCACGCAAAGCGCCGCAAAATATCCAAATCCTATCGCCATCACGGGCACGGAGTAGATCGTAAATCTAAGCCCGCCTTTTAGCGCCAAAAACCCAAGTAGCAGCATCGGAAGCGCAAGCAAAAAGGAGCGAAATTTAAGACAAAGCGCCGCGACTCCTACGAGCGATAAAACAAAAGTAACGATATGACCGCTGATACGCTTAGCAAAGGCGTTTATCGACTCAAACTCAAACGAATAATCGCTCATTTCCATTATCGTTTTATTTACGTTGTAAAAATGAAAAACCGGCTCGCTACTCTCGGAAACCCCGCGAAATATGTAAAATTTAAGCTGAAATAAAATTTGATTTAGCCCGCCGCTAAAGCCAAGCAAACCTACGGCCAGAGCTAGGCACGCGGCTACTACGCGCCTGCCCCAGATCTGAGGACGAAATCTCATCGCTAGATAAAGAGCGACGGCAAGAGCGCTTTTAGCGTAAAAATCGATATACGTAAGCGCGACTATCATCAAAATGACAGCCTCGTAATTTAGCGCGTTTTTCCTATCAAAAACCAAAGTATAGAGCAAAAATGCGCCCAGCATGGCGAAATTTAGCGAGTAAGAGCTCGGATACCACCAGTCGTTTATCAGGATAAAAATCGGGATAAAAATGAGATCGTTTACGTTTTTTTTCTGCGCCAGGCGTATCATCGCCCAGACGCTAAACGCGGGCAGCACGATCGTGAGCATATCGGTGTCGTAGTAGCCCGCCATCGTGCGGTTGTAGTAGCTGTTTGCGATACTAGCTAGCAGCGCCGCCGCAAACCCCATGCCGGGCATCTCGTACTCTTTGGCTATCAAAATCACGGGAATAACGATAAGCGAGCTAAAAAACACGCTCATATAAAGCAAAATGGTCTCGAAGCTAAAAGGTAAAATTTGATACAAAAAATACGTAAGTGTGGGCATCGAGCGCCCGTAGTAGCTAAGGTCGTTTGGCTGATGAAAGCCCGCTATCATATCGCGCGCGCCCTCGGCAAAGGCATAGCCGTCGTTAGTGCTAATCATGAGCTGATCGTTCCAGAAAAAGTGCTGATATTCGCCCGCCCAGTACACCCAGTACAGCCTGCAAACCACGCTAAAAACAAACGCCGCAAGCATCAAAAAGCAAGTCTGTTTTGAAAATTTAAATTTATCCAAGAGTCCCGAAATTTTACTCGACATTTTTACCCTCTAAGTATCCTATGAGCTGCGCCGCGACGGCATTTTTATCAAATTTTGCTACGCGGCCATAAGCTCTTTTTTCATAATCATGCCTCAAATTTTCATCCTCAAGCGCTCGCCTCATCGCAGTCTCCATCGCTTTTTCGTCGTCAACGGGCACAAGGATACCATATTTGTCATCGCCCAGAAGCTCTCTAGCGCCGCTTTTGTGATCGGTAGAGATGATAAATCTCTCGCAAGCAAGCGCCTCTAAAAGCACGTTTGAAAAGCCCTCAAACCGCGAAGCGCAGACGAAACACTGCGCGTTTTTGATAAATTTAAACGGATTTTTATCCGTGCCTAGCAGCTTTACTCGCTCGCTCACGCCAAGCTCGTCTATCAAATTTTGAAGCTCACTCTGCAAAGGCCCCTTGCCTAAAATCCCAAGCGTCGCGCGCTCGTCGTTTAAATTTGCGATTATTTTTATTAGCATCGCTTGATTTTTACCGCTATCAAGCCGCCCGATATTTAGAAAAAACGGCTTAAATTTATCCTCTAGCGGCTCGTTTGCGAGAGTTTTTATCGCAGCCAAATCGACCGCGTTATATAGCACCTTAGTTTTTGCGGCGTCGCAGCCGAAATTTCGCACGAGATCATCGGCGTTTCCCTGCGCGTTAGCAAGGATAAGATCGGCTTTTGGATACAGCGCCTTAACTAAAATTCTATTAGCCAGCCCGCTAAGCCCGCTTTTATAGATGACAGACGGACAGCTGCGCTCGCTTATCACCATCCGTCCTTTTACTCCGGCGATCCTTGCTAAAAGCGCGATATAACAAGGCCGGTTCATTAAGACAAAATGCAGCTCAATAGCCAAATCGTCGCAAAGTTTTTTATAATTTAAGGCTAAAAACGGAAACAAAAGCCCCAAACGAAAAAGCTTTTTTACGCCGCTTTCATAAGGATCCGAGCGCTCGAGGAAGTGAATTTTTACCGCGCTTGGTATCTCGTAGGCCACGACCTCGCTCATCAAAACGAGATGAACTTCGTATTTTTCGCACAGAGCGGGAAGCAAATTTGAAACCACGCGCTCCGCGCCGCCCGGCCCCATCGAGTAGAGAAAAACGGCTAATTTTTTCATTCGCCGCGCGTTTTTTTGTATATCCAAACGCGAATTTTAGTTAAAAACAAAATCATAGACTTTGGAAACGGGCTTAGAATTAGCATAGCCAGCGCTTCTTTTGTAAATTTAAATTTGAGGCTTTTAAAAAGATATTCGTACATTTTTTTGTATTCGCCGCCAAATTTAGCATAATACGCCGCCATTTTATATAGGATCGCGATATGAGCATCGTTTACGCGAAATTTAGGCTCGGCCGAATTTGCGTTGCTTGCGCTTGCTTGAGCGTTTTTCTCGGCGATCTTTTGCAAAATGAGCTCCGCAGTCATCGCGTAGCCTTTCATTATGCAAAGCGGGCGTTTAAACGAGTTTATCGTGACGCTGTCGCTGCGGTGAAAGCGGTAAATACGCACTGCATCGTGCAGATAGTAAGCAGGAAGGTCAAAAAGATAGATCCAAAGCGTATTTTCGCTACCGTAAAGCCCCTTTTCAAAGCGCCTCTGACCGATGGCGTCGCGGCGAAACATTATCAAAAACTCGCCCGTTATCTTGCCGTCGTAGTAGTCCTGCGGCGAAATTTCCCCGCTTTTACTCAGTCCAAATCCCGAAAATTTCGTCGTCGGCTCGCCGTCAATCTCAAAGTAACAGTTCGCCCAGACGCTAGCATACCCCTGCTCTAGCACGGCCGCCATCTTGCTTATGGCGCCTTCTATCAGCAAGTCATCGTCGTCTAGTATCACGAAAGCATCGCCGCTAGCGTGATCAAAGCCGTTGTTTTTATTGCCGTTTGGGCCGCGGTCGTAAGTTTGATTTAAGACGTACTTTACG
>NZ_CALIII010000071.1 GCF_938018145.1 uncultured Campylobacter sp. | reverse complement strand
GTCTATCTGGCCGTTATAGCTGATATGCCCTTCAGGAAACAGCGCCACCACGTCGCCCGCATCCAGGCACTCGCGGATCTTTTCTAGCGCGCTTTTGCTAGCGCCCGCACCGATAGGGATCACGTCAAATAAATTTAACAGCCATTTTAGGTACCAAATTTCATAAAAGCTCTTATGCATCGCAAATCTGATCGGGCGCGGAGAGGCCATCTGCAGCACCGCCCAGTCTATCCAGCTCATGTGGTTGCCAAGCAGCAACACGCCGCCTTTTTGCGGGATATTTTCGACGCCGTCGACGTTGATAGTGTATCCGATCCTAAAAAACGGCATGATAAGCAAACGCGCGAAAAGATGCGGTAGATATTTTATCGTCGCCAGCGCGCAGATAAGCACGCAAAACGACGTAATAACGAAAATCTCCGGCGTACTAACGGCAAATATGCTAAACGCCATCGCAAGCAGCAAAAACGCCGCCATAAAGATGTTTTGGATAAAGTTACTGCCAGCTAGCGTGCGGCCCATCTGCTCTTCAGACGTGAAAAACTGGATATTTGCGTTTAACGGCACGATGAAAATGCCGCCGCTAAAACCGAACAAAAACGACGCCAGCGTCATAAACGCAGCACTTGAGCCCTGCGCAAACATAAGTAGCGAAGCAAAAAGCCCCAGCGCCCCAAAAGGCACGATGCCCATCTCGATGTGATTTTTCGAGTAGCTGCCAGCTAGCGCAGAGCCCGCGACCAGGCCGATAGTGCTAACGGCTAAAATCGCCTGCACGATCATGACATTGTTATCCGCGCTCATAGCCTTGTAGTGAGCGGGGAAAACGGCGATAACCAGCTGCGCCACCGCCCAAAAAACCGAAAGTCCCAGCGTACATAAAAAGGCGTTTTTGTTGTTAAAGATGTGCCTGGTGTTTTCTTTTAAGTAGCCTAGTTTAAAATACTTTTTCGCGTCAAATTTAAGCCCCGCATCAGTCGCCTCGAAAAACGGAATCTTAAACGTAAAAATCGTCTCGGCTACCGAGCAAACAAAAAGTATCGCGCCGATAAACCAGACTGATTTTATCATCTCGCCCGCGTCCGTGCTAGTAGCGGCGTAGCTCTCAAAAATCGCCGAAAAAACAAACGACCCAAGCAGTATCGCCACGATAGTAAAGGCCTGCACGATACCGTTTGCAGCACCCAGCTTCTCGCCGCCCACGATTTTTTTGATGAGGCCGTATTTTGCCGGGCTATATATCGCGCTTTGCACCGCTAGCAGCAGCGTCGTGCCAAACGCCACGTAAAACCAGCCGCAAAGGTAGCTCACGGTTATAAAAAGCGTGAGTAAAATTTCGCTCGCCGCCGCGTATCTCGTGATGCGGGTGCGCGAAAATTTATCGTTTAAAAAGCCCGAAACGCTAAAAAGCATGATGTATGGAAGTAAGATCAGCAAATTTACGAGCGAAGTCAAAATGATCTGTAAATTTTCATCCTCGATGCTCTTAAAAAGTATGTTTTGGATCGTGATCTTGTGGCCAAGATCGACGACCGCGTTGATAAACATAACGACCAAAAAGGGCAAAAAGCCCCTAACCGAAAAAACGCCTTTCATTTGTTCTCCTTTTTGTAGGCATCAAAGGTGTGAAAATTTAAGATATATGGTTTTAGGATCAAGATATTGTCGAAAACGAGCTTTAAAGCCGCGTTTTTATCCTTTGCTTTCGCGTAAATTTCGCGCGCGCACTCGGCTTCGATTTTCGCCGTTTGTTTGGCTAAATTTATATAGGTCCGTAAAATTTCCCGCCCGCGCTCGCTCTTTTGGGTTTCTAGCACGATTTGCAGGATCTCGACCTCTTTTTCGGTTAGCTTGCCGCCTCGCATAAAGATAAATCCCTCCTCGATAAATTTATCCAGCTCGGCCTGGCTGATACCCAGCCTCTCGCACGCCTGCTCGGCGCTTAGCGTCTGGGCGAAATTTGACCCCATAAAGGTATCTAGCGAATCAAAAAGCGCCTCGTAGCAGCGCTTAAAGCTAAAGCCTTTTTGCTGCGTGAGCGCCTTTACCTCTTTTAGGCTGAGGTGGAAGTTGCTCTGGACGTATTTGATGAAATTTAGCATCAAAAGCGTGTCCTCGCCGTACTGATGGACGTTATCTTTTACCTTCACGGGCTCTGGCAAAAGCCCTTCTTTGACGTAAAAGAGTATCGTTGATTTGGGCGTTTGCGATAGTTCGCAAAGCTCGCTCATCTTGTAGCTCATCTCTTTCCTTTCGTTAAATTTGACGAAATCTTACGCAAATTTAGCTTAGAAAATCATAAAGCGTAAAGCACCACTTGACACTTTTTAAAATTTAGGCTATGATTTCGCCAAATTTTAAAAAGGAGAAACGATGTTTCGAGATGGTTTTTATAGCGCAGGCGAGAGTTTGGAGGCTTTTAGTTTTGGTGTAAATTTGAGAGGTGGAAAAACGGCGACAAATTTGACGCCAATAACTCGTTTTTTAAATTTAGCGGCTTAGATTTTGCTTTTTGCTTATTTTTTAGTAAAATGGGCGCTAAATTTAAAGGAGAAAATATGCCAAAAGACGCAAACGGAACCGAACTAAACGCGGGAGATAACGTAACTCTGATCAAAGATCTAAAAGTAAAAGGCGCGGGCGCGACGCTAAAGCGCGGAACCATGGTAAAAAACATTAAGCTCACGGACGACGACAAAGAAATCGAAGGCAAGATCGATAAAATGGGCGTCATCGTGCTAAAGACGGAGTTTTTAAAGAAGGCTTAGTTTAAATTTGCGCGGTGATTATGCGCTGGCGGCGTGCAAGTCGTTTATTAAAGACGGATATGTATATATTAAAAATATTAAGCAGAGTTGTTAAGATTGCGGCGTTTTTTTATAGTTGTTGTACTGTTTTTCTTATTGATAGTGTATTTAGCTATTCAAATTTCGCCGTTTTTTAAATTTCCGTACGTAAAAGATCGAGATTTGATTAAATTTAAAGCATTGACTGGTTTAGAAGGCAAAACTCTACTGATATATCGCAAGAAAGTTCCTGATGGTGTTTGTTTTAATAAATGGCAGACTTGTATCTGTTATACGCATTTTATAAAAGCGGATAAGCCTTTTACTGCAACGCAACAAACGATGATGCTAGATGGCTATGAGCTTGTTCCTAAGTCCGACTGTGTAGCGCAAACTAAAAATTTACATGAATTGAAATTATCGTGGGCAGC
>NZ_CALIII010000070.1 GCF_938018145.1 uncultured Campylobacter sp. | reverse complement strand
ATCCTGCGCCTCTACGGCGTCTCTTATCTCGTCAAACAAAAACTCTTCTTTATCGCCCAATCTATCAAATTCTTTTAGCTTTTTATAAAGTTCTTCTAGCGTGCGCTCTTGCATTTGCTCCCCTCGTTAAACATTTTTGTGATAATGCTTTGATTTTATTATATCCACTTAATCTAAAACTAGGTAAAATTAGCACGATTTTGAAATTTGACAAGGCGGCAAAATGGCGAAAAAATTTATAGACGTTATGGATACTACCTTTAGAGACGGCTTTCAGTCGGTTTTCGGCGCGCGCGTGGCGATGGCTGATTTTTTGCCTGCGGTTAGCGCGGCTAAAGAGGCCGGTATAACGCACTTTGAGTTTGGCGGCGGGGCGCGGTTTCAGAGCCTTTATTTTTATTTAAACGAAGACGCGTTTGCGATGATGGATAAATTTCGCGAAACGGTCGGACCTGAGGCAAACCTGCAAACTCTAAGCCGCGGCGTAAATACCGTGACGCTAGATACGGGTAGCCGCGAGCTAGTCGATCTGCACGCAAAGCTCTTTAAAAAGCACGGCACGACCACGATACGAAACTTCGACGCGCTAAACGACGTGGAAAATTTAAAATACTCTGGCGAGCGTATCGCTCATCACGGACTAAAGCACGAAGTGGTCGTCACGATGATGGATCTGCCTGCGGGCTGTTCGGGCGCGCACGACGTGGCGTTTTACGAGCGGATTTTGCGTGAAATTTTAGACGCGGGCATACCGTATCACAGCGTTTGTTTCAAGGACGCCAGCGGCACGAGCAGTCCGCAAAAAGTATATGAGACCATCAAAATGGCTCGCAAACTCCTCCCGCAAAATACCCACATCAGACTCCACACTCACGAAACCGCAGGCGTTAGCGTCGCGTGCTATATGGCCGCTCTAGAAGCCGGCGCAGACGGCATAGATCTAGCCGCAAGCCCGGTTAGCGGCGGCACCAGTCAGCCTGATATCCTAACGATGCTGCATGCCGTTAAGGGCAAAAACTACGATCTGGGCGGACTTGACGTGGAGAAAATTCTAAAATACGAAAGCGTGCTAAATGAGTGCTTGAAAGATTATTTCCTGCCGCCTGAGGCCGTGCAGGTTAGCCCGCTCATCCCGTTTAGCCCGATGCCAGGCGGCGCGCTAACGGCAAATACCCAAATGATGCGCGATAATAATATCTTGGATAAATTCCCCGAAGTTATCCTTGCTATGCGCGAAGTCGTACAAAAAGGCGGCTACGGCACGAGCGTGACGCCGGTTAGTCAGTTTTATTTCCAGCAGGCGTTTAACAACGTGATGTTTGGCCCGTGGAAAAAGATCGCCGAGGGCTACGGTAAAATGGTGCTAGGCTACTTCGGCAAGACGCCCGTAGAGCCAGATAAGAGCGTGGTTAAGCTAGCTAGCGAGCAGCTAAACTTAAAACCGACCAAAGAGCACGCTATGGATATCGCAGATAAAGACGAGAGCAAGTCGCTTAAATTTACGCGCGAGCTACTCAAAAAAGAGGGCATCGAGCCTAGCGAGGAAAATATCTTTATCGCTGCGGCGTGCAAGGAAAAAGGCATCGCGTTTTTAAAAGGCGAAGGCAAGGTAAATATCCGAAAAAAATCGACAAATGCGGGCGAAACGAGCGCGCCGACCCCACGTGCGAAAAATCCGATAAACGAAAAATATAGCGTCACCGTAAACGGCAAGAAATTTGACGTCGAGGTCGCGGACGCTGAGGGCAAAGCCGAGATAAAAAGCGTAAAACCCGCAAGCGTAGCGCACATGCCGCCTCCGGAGCTCTCGCCGGCTAAAACGACCGGCGGCAGCGGCGAGCCGGTGAAAAGCACGCTTCCTGGAAACGTGTTTAAAATCCTAGTCGCAGTGGGCGATAGCGTGAAAAAGGGACAAAGGATGTTCGTGCTAGAGGCCATGAAGATGGAAATAGACGTAAACGCTCCAAAAGACGGGCTGGTAACGTCTATCGAGGTACAGCAAGGACAAACCGTAGCAAACGGTCAAATTTTAGCGAAAATTTAATCCAAAAAAGGAAGAAAAATGGTAAACGAAATAGAAAAATTAGGTCTTAAGGACATCAAAAAAATCAACCACAACCTAAGCTACGACGAGCTTTTTGAGCTTGAAAAGGCGATGGGCGAGGGACGCGTGTCAAGTAACGGCACTTTTATGGTCGATACGGGCATCTTTACGGGTCGCAGCCCAAAGGATAAGTACTTCGTAAAACAAGATCCGAGCCAAAAATACATCGCTTGGGGTAAGGTAAATCAGCCTATCTCAAAAGAGCTTTTCGATAAGCTTTTAGCTAAGGCAAAAGCCCAGCTAAGCGGCAAGGAAATCTTTATCCAAGACGCATTTTGCGGCGCGAGCGAAAAGAGTAAAAAATCGGTTCGCTTCGTAACCGAAGTCGCGTGGCAGGCGCATTTTGTTAAAAATATGTTCATCCGTCCAAGCGAGGCGGAGCTAGCTAAATTTAGCCCTGATTTCGTCGTTTATAACGCGTGCAAATGCAAAAACGAAGAGTGCAAAGAGCAGGGGCTAAACTCCGACGTTTTCGTTATCTTTAACGTCGAGGAAAACGTCGCTGTTATCGGCGGCACGTGGTACGGCGGCGAGATGAAAAAAGGAATTTTTTCTATGATGAACTACTGGCTGCCGCTTGAGGGCAAGCTAAGTATGCACTGCTCGGCAAACGTGGGCAAAGAGGGCGACACGGCGCTATTTTTCGGTCTAAGCGGCACGGGCAAAACCACGCTATCGACCGATCCAAACCGCAAGCTAATAGGCGATGATGAGCACGGCTGGGACGATGAGGGGATATTTAACTTCGAGGGCGGCTGCTACGCGAAGTGCATAAATTTAGACCCGAGCAGCGAGCCTGAAATTTACGCCGCGATCAAACGCGACGCGCTGCTTGAAAACGTGGTCGCCAACGAGGCGGGCGTCGTGGACTACAAAGACGGCAGCAAGACCGAAAACACCCGCGTCAGCTACCCGATCTATCATATCGATAACTACGAGCCAAGCTCTGCGGGCGGCCATCCGAAAAATATCATCTTCCTAACCGCCGACGCATTCGGCGTTTTGCCGCCGGTCGCAAAACTAACCAAAGAGCAGGCGATGTATTATTTCCTAAGCGGCTATACGGCCAAAGTCGCGGGCACCGAGCGCGGTATCACCGAGCCCGTGGCGACATTTAGCGCGTGCTTCGGCGAGCCGTTTATGCCGCTACATCCGACCGTTTACGCTAAGCTTCTAGGCGAAAAGATTGATAAGCACAATGTCAGCGTCTATCTCGTAAACACCGGCTGGAGCGGCGGCGCGTACGGCGTGGGCAAGCGAATGAGCATCAAAGCCACGCGCGCATGCATAAACGCGATCCTGGACGGCAGTATCAAAAAGTGCGAATTTG
>NZ_CALIII010000069.1 GCF_938018145.1 uncultured Campylobacter sp. | reverse complement strand
GGTATACCGATGATTTTAGCTGAAAATGCGATCGGCAGACGCCTAAAATGCAACGCCGTGGACGCATTCGGCGGTAAAAATATAAATCCGGCATGGAAAATCGTGGGCTGGATGGGGCTGCTTGGCGCATTTGGCATCATGGCTTATTACATGGTTATCGGCGGCTGGGTGCTAAACTATATCGCGCAGATCGCATTTGGCATGCTTGATCTTTCGCAGGTGCTTAGTTTTGAGGTTACGAGCGCGTTTTATGAGCAAAATATCGTTAGCGATCCGCTGGCTATTAGCTTTGCGACGCTCGTGTTCGTGCTCGTAAACTACGCGATCTTGGTGCAGGGCGCGGTCGGCGGTATCGAGCGCTCGGCGAAGTACCTCATGCCGCTGCTTTTTGTACTGATGATCGTGATGATCGTAAAAAACTTGACCTTAGATGGCGTGGCGCAGGGGATTAAATTTTATCTCACGCCCGATTTTTCAAAGATAAATATCAAGCTTTTCGTCGATGTTTTGGGACAGGTATTTTTCGCGCTTTCGCTTGGTTTTGGCGTGATGATCACGCTTTCAAGCTTTGTTAAAAAGGACGAGGGGCTGGTTAAAATCTCTATCATCACGGGCATCCTAAACACCCTCATCGCCGTGCTTGCGGGCTTTATGATATTTCCGTCGCTCTTTAGCTACGGCGTCTCGCCCGATAGCGGCCCAAGCCTCGTGTTTAAGAGCCTGCCGATCGTTTTTTCGCATATGCCTTTTGGCGGATTTTTTGCGGTGGCGTTTTTTGCGCTACTGATGATCGCCGCGCTCACGACCTCGCTGCCGATCTACGAGGTTATCATCACGACGCTTCAGGAAAAATTTAAAATAAAACGCAAAAGCGCGATTTTGCTGGTTCTAGGCACGATATTTATATTTGGAAATTTACCGTCCTTGATGGCTACGAACCTGCTTGCGGACGTTAAAATTTTCGGTAAAAATATCTTTGACGCATACGACGCCATCAGCGCTACGATATTTTTCGTGCTAACTTCGCTAGGATGCGCGATATTTGTCGGCTGGGTGCTAAAAGACGAAGCCAAACGCGAGATAATGCAAGGCAGCGAAAAATACGCAAAACTCGTAAATATCTGGTTTTGGTATATCAAATTCATCGTGCCGTTTATCATTTTGGTGCTTTTTATCAGCTCGTTTTACGATAACTTTTTAAAGTAAATTTGATGGCAAATCTCGTAAATTTAGCCAACGGCGACCGCTTAAATTTGCGCGTAGAGGGTCAAATTTTACTCAGCGAGAGCATAAAAAACATCAAAACGAGGCAGACGCAAAAGGAGTTTGCAAGTATAGACGAGGCGCAAAAAGCTTGCGCGAAAAAGGAGTGGGAGAGCCTGAAAAAAGGCTACGTCCTGCAAAACGCAGACGCCAAAGCTGGCGAGGCGAATCTGCACATCTACATCGGCGGCGGATACACGGGCGCGCTAGCCTTTGCGGGCGCAGAAGGCGAGCTTTTCGTCTATAAATGCGGCGGCTACAAAGAGGGCGGCGCGCTGGATGATTTTCTCATCAGACTGGACGCGAGCGGCGCCGTAAAGCAGCAGATCGTCCTACCAAAGCCGCTTGCGTGGCGAGCAGAGAGCGCGGGCGAGATTTTGCTTTTGGATCTGGATCATTTTATCTTTAAATTTGACCCGGCGAGCGGCGAATTTAGCGATCTCTCTAAAGATATGAGCTTTAAAAATAGCAAAGAATTTACGAGTTTCGTTTGCGCTGCGAAAGATACGGCGGCGTTTGCGATGTTTGGTCAAATTTTTACTTTGCGAGGTAGCGAGATTTCGCCTCTGGCCGAGTACAGATCCGAAATGAAAAACTACACACCGGTTTTGTGCGCCGCCCTTAACAATGAAGGCACGCGACTTGCGCTTCATTGCAAGCAAAACGAGATCAAAATTTTAAACACGCTAAACGGCGAAATTTTAAATAAACCCAGAGGCGACTTCGGGGTTTTTGATAAAATTTGCTTTTTAGCTGACGGCTCGCTACTAGGCAAGGAGCGCTACACCAGCAAGCTAGTTTGCCTTGATGCTGCAAGCGGCGAGCGGCTGTGGCCCGTGTGGCTACACGGCGAATGCGCCGAAGCGGACGAGTTTTGTGTTAGCGCGGACGGTTCTAGAATCACGCTAATTAGCTACGACAAAGCCCGCGTCATCGACCTAAAAAGCGGAAATTTACAGCCTAGCTTTGAGCTCTCGCACATCGTGAAGCGCTGCGAAGCGAAATTTGAGCGCATAAACGGCGAGGAATTTTTGGCCGTGCGCACCGACTACGGCTGCTTTAGTCTTTATAAAATTTAAGGAAAAATATGTTTTATTTTTTACTCGGTATTTACTTTTTTTACGTTGCCGCAAAGGCGATTTTGGCGATTTTGCAGATAAATTTTATACGCGCAGAGGCTAAAAAGCCCGCCGTCGTGCTAGAACAGGGCGAATACGAATCAGCCGCCGCAGCCGCGATAAGCAATCAAAAATTTGAGCTAATTAGCCTTCTCTATCACGCTGCGATATTTATGATGTGGGTGTGCTGGGGACTTGGTGCGATATCGGGGCATGCCTATAAAACGGGAGATATAGGCGATAACGTCTTTATGGTTATGGTATTTTTGCTCGTTTCGTCGCTGCTAGAACTACCGCTAAATATCTACGAAACCTTCGTCAAAGATAAAAAGCTCGGCTTTTCAAATGTCACGCCTAAAATTTTTGTGCTTGATCTAGCTAAAACGCTCGCGCTAACGCTGGTGTTTGGCACGCTGTTTGTGTGGCTGGTGCTGCTTTGCATTGGATTTTTGGGCGATTTTTGGTGGTTTTGGGCGTTTTTGCTGAGCTTCGCGGTCGCGCTCGTGATAAATCTCATCTACCCGACGCTCATCGCGCCTATCTTTAACAAAATGCAGCCGCTAGAAGAGGGCGAGCTAAAAAGCCGTATAGAAGGGCTTTTGACGCAGTGCGGCTTTAAAAGTAGCGGCGTTTTTACGATAGATGCCAGCAAGCGCGATAACCGCTTAAACGCCTATTTTGGCGGCCTTGGCGCGACTAAACGCGTGGTGCTTTTCGACACGCTCGTTAAGAAACTAAGTCTTGCCGAGATAATCGCCGTTTTGGGGCATGAGCTCGGGCACTTTAAGCACAAAGATATCCTAAAAATGATCGCTCTAAGCGCGGTTATGCTTTTTGCGATGTTTTTTATATTCGGCAACATCCCTGACGAGGCGTATCAGGCGCTGGGGCTTCATAGCGGAGGCGGCGGAGTGATCGTGTTTTTGCTACTTTTTTCGCCGATTTTCGGATTTTTATTTTCGCCGGTGAGCTCGTATTTTAGCCGCGCGAACGAATTTGGCGCCGATAAATTTGCAGGCGATGTCTCAAACAAAGCCGACATGATAAGCGCGCTAAAAAAGCTAGGCTCCGAAAACAAGGCCTTCCCGAAGACTCATCCGCTCTACGCCTTTTTCTATCACTCGCACCCAAGTCTCTTTGAGCGTATAAACGAGCTGGAAAATGACGGTAAATGACGCGCTAAAGGCCGCCGCCTCGCAGATAGCTCCAGCGTGC
>NZ_CALIII010000068.1 GCF_938018145.1 uncultured Campylobacter sp. | reverse complement strand
AGCGCCGAATACGATATGTGGTACTGCTCGGCCTATGTTAGCTCCATAGCCTATCAGATCGAGGAGAACTACGCGGGCGTAGCGGCAAAAGCGATGATGCAGGTAAGCGACGCCGAGAGTAATATCGTGAAAAAAATCCAAAGCCTAATGGGTATCGTTAGCGTGATCGCACTGGCGGTCTCCTCTATCGGCATTACATCGCTGATGACTAGCGAAATTTACAGACGTAAAAAAGAGATCGGCCTTCTAAAGGCCATAGGCGCTAGCAACTTTGAAATTTACGCCCTTTTTGCGAGCGAAAGCCTAGTCGTGGCGTTTTTTGCGGGCATTTTGGGAGCGTTTTTGGGCTACGCGCTTAGCTACGCGATAGCTTACAGTATCTTTGGCTACGGCATCGGCATCGCGTGGATCGTGCTTCCGCTTAGTATCGCTTTTGCGCTTCTTATCTCGATCGCGGGCTCGCTCGTGCCGATGAGAAGCGTCGTCAAACTCTTGCCTGCGGAGGTGCTATATGATCGCAAATAAGGGCTTTTTTTATAACGTTATCTTTAAAAGCCTGCGCTTTGGTGCGGCTAGAGTGGGCGTCATCATCGTCTCTATCTTGCTTGGCGCGTGCGTGACGGCGGCGTTTGTAAACGTATATCTGGATATCGACTCAAAAGTAACGAAGGAACTAAAAAGCTACGGCGCAAACGTGGTTTTCGCTCCCGCAGACCCGGTTAGCGACGCGGTAAACGAGGCTAAATTTAACGAAAAGATCGCCAAAATCCCAAGCGACAAGCTAATCGGGCAGAGCGGATATCTTTTCACGCAGGTAAACATAGGCCCAACGACCGCGATCGCTATGGGCGTCAAATTTAGCGATCTAACGCGGGTTAAGCCGTTTTTGGAGGTCAAAGAGGGGCAGGGCATAACGCTTGATTTTGACGAGAGAAACGCGCTAATCGGCACCGATCTAGCCAAACAAAGCGGATTTAAGGTCGGCGACACGATCGAAGTAAGGCAAATCGGCGCGAATGCGGGCGAAAAAGTAAAGATCCGCGGCATCGTGCAAGACGGCGACAAAGAGGACTCGCTACTCATCATCTCGCTGCCTCTAGCGCAAAAGATAGCAAACGAGCCAAACACGCTAAACTACGCCGAGGCCGTAGTGACGGGCAAATTTGACTACATCAGCGAGCTTGGCAAGAGCCTTAGCGACGAGCAAATTTCGGTTAAGCCCGTGGCTAAAATTTCAAAATCAGAGGGACTTATCTTGGATAAGATTAAGCTTTTGATGGCGCTTGTTAGCTTTGTTATCTTGCTCATCACTTCAATGTGCGTAAACACGACGCTAAGCGCGATTTTGTTTTCGCGCTCAAAGGAGATCGCGCTGCTTAGAGCGCTGGGCGCTAGCAAGAAAAACGTGCTAAATTTGTTCGGCGTCGAGACCTTCGTCACGGCGTTTGCGGCGGCTTTGGCGGGTGCTATTTTGGGCTACGGTTTGGCGCAAATTTTAGGTTACGCGATTTTTGATTCGAGCATCGATTTTAGATTTATGAGCATACCGATAGCGATGGTTATCTCGCTCGTTTTTGCAGGCGTGGCCTCGATCTATCCGATCAAACGGGCGCTGGAAAACAAGATGGCCGATATTTTAAGAGGAGAATGATATGCAATACGCGATAAGATTAAACGGGATAGAAAAAAGATTTGGCGAAGTAAGGGCGCTAGAGGGCATCACATTTGACGTAAACGCCGGCGAGTGGATTAGCATAATGGGCCCAAGCGGTAGCGGTAAAAGTACGCTGGTAAATATCCTCTCGCTGATGGACGTGCCAACCGCAGGCACGTACACGCTAGGCGGAGACGACGCTAGCAGGCTTAGCGACGAGGAGACGCTCAAATTTCGCCGCGAAAAGATCGGGCTGATATTTCAGCAGTTTCACCTCATCCCCTACCTAAACTGCGTCGAAAACGTGATGATAGCGCAGTACTATCACAGCAGCGTGGACGAAGAGGACGCTAAAAAGGCGCTCGAGCGCGTTGGACTGGGACATAGGCTAGATCACCGTCCGAGTCAGCTTAGCGGCGGCGAGCAGCAGCGTCTGTGCATCGCGCGCGCCCTGATCAACGATCCTGATATCTTGATAGCCGACGAGCCGACGGGCAACCTCGACGAAGCAAACGAACGCGTAGTTTTGGAGCTATTTCAAAAGCTACGAAGCGAGGGTAAAACCATCCTGCTCATCACGCACAACCCAGATCTTGGGCAGTTTGGCGACAAGATCGTCTATCTAAGGCACGGCAAGATGGAAAATATCCACTACGTGAGCGACGGCGAGCGCGCGGAGGCATGCGAGAGGCTAGCAAGCGAGCCAAAGGGTCAAAGCGCCTTTGCGACGGTTTAAATTTGGGAGAATTATGATAAAAAAATATATATTATTAGTCTTTGCGGCGGCGATGATAGCGGGCTGTGGAAATAGTGGCTTTGACAAACACCACATCAGCCTAAACTCGCCAAAGGGCGTAGATACGCACTATTTTCCCGAGGGTAGGCGACTTAAAACGGACGGCAAGCCCTATATGCTCTTTTTCTTCGGCACTTCTTGCGGCGCCTGCGTAGCGCAAGCTCCGATCGTAAATGAAATTTACTCCGAATTTAAGGACAAATTCGGCGTTTACGGGATATTTGGACCGAGTCTTGGATTTGATAAAGATATCGACATGGTTAGGCAGCACCATATCGACTACGACGTGATTAGCGATAAAGTTTCGGTCGATTATTTCAGCAAAGCAGTCGGCGGTGTGATGGGCGTGCCTGCGATCTTCGTCTTTGACGGCGAGGGCAATCTCAAAAAGCGCTTCATCGGACTCACTCCAAAAGCCACTCTTGAAAACGAGATCAAGCTGGTATTATAAATTTACTCAAACGTAAAGATTTAGTAGTAAAATACGCTTAAATTTGATCCTAAATTTGACCCGTCCGCGTTAAATTTGCGGCGGTCAAATTTGAGCGAGGAGACGCGAAATGAAACTAAAAATTTTCTCTATTTTGCTATTTGCGATTTTTTTCGTAGGCTGCGGCGAGCCCCGCACGCCCGAGCTTTACGCTAGAAGCACGATGCCGATTTTCATCACAAACGGCGACGTGAAAAAAGCCTCTCGCAGCGTCTACGTTTACTTTAAAAACTCCTCGGGCTACGCAAACACCCTAGAAAACACCGTGCGAAACAAGCTACTGCAAAACGGCTTTACGCAAAGCATGGATCAAAAGAGCGCAGACGTCGTGATAATGGGCGATTTTGCGAGCTTGCAGCGCCTTGAGCGACGCGAACGTCCGCGCGCGTACATGAATATGGGTTACGGTTGGGGCGGCTACGGATACA
>NZ_CALIII010000067.1 GCF_938018145.1 uncultured Campylobacter sp. | reverse complement strand
TTAGATGCGTCGTGCCGTGAGCGAGCGCGGCGGCCATTATGATGTTTTCGCTGCCAGTTACCGTGATCTTGTCAAACACGATCTGCGCGCCTTTTAGCCCATCAGGCGCGGTGGCGACGACGTAGCCTTGCTTTATCTCGATGTTTGCGCCCATTTTTTCAAGCGCGCTTAGGTGTAGATCGATCGGTCTTTGTCCGATCGCGCAGCCGCCGGGCAGACTCACCTCGCAGTGGCCAAACCTGGCTAGCAGCGGGCCAAGAACCAGGATGGATGCGCGCATTTTACGCACGATGTCGTAGTTGGCCTTTGTGGAGCTGACGTAGTTTGAGTTGATTTTTAGCGTGTGATCGTCCGTAAATTCGCACTTTGCGCCCAAATTTACAAGCAAAGTAGCCAATGTTTTTATATCCGCGACGTTTGGCATATTTTTTAGCGTCACGTCGTTTTTTATGATTAGAGCCGCGGCTATGAGGGGCAGGGCGGCGTTTTTCGCACCGCTTATGGCGACTTCGCCGCCTAGTTTCGCGTTTCCTTCGATTTCTAAATAATGCATCATCTTAAATCCTTAAATAAAATCCAAAGTATAGTAAAATTTAGCTTATAAATTTAAATTTATGCCGATATTTACCGATTTATTTATATAATCTTACTTTTAGGCGGCCAGTTTCCAGCGCTCAAATTTATCGCAAAACGTCGCCTTAGATAAAAAATAGGATAACAAAATGAAATTTACGATTTTTTTACCGCTTGCGTCGATTGCGGCTTTGATTTTTAGTGGATGCACAAACAATACGCCCAAAATTTACCCGATCGATCAAAGCGGACAGATCTTAAACGCGAGATTTTTAAACTCGCAGCAAGACGTATTTAACGATCTAGGCGGCAAAGCGCTTTCAAATTTTATGCAAGGTTTTTTAGGCAAAAAAGACGGCGGAGACTGCTCGGGCTTCGTCTCGCTCGTAAATAAAAACATAAATAACGTTTACTTTTCCGAGACAAATTTGCTCAAATTTTACGGCGAACAAGGATCGAAATCGCAAGCTATTTATAATTTTTACAAAAAGCGAAATTTGATCTCGCAAACAAGCCCGAAGCTCGGGGATTTGGTGTTTTTTAACAACACCACGAGCCAAACTAAAGGCAAAAATAAACAAATCATAACGCACCTTGGCATCATAGACCGCATAGAGGACGACGGAACTATAAGATTTATGCATAATACCAGAGGCAAAAACAAAAGCGGATTTATAAATCTATTTCAAAAAAATAGCCATAAAATAGGCGGCAAAGAGGTAAACTCCTACATCGTAGCGTGCAAAGGCAGCGACGCTACTTGCCTAACGTCAAACAGATTCGCCGGCTTTGGCAAGGTTAATTTTTAGCTAAATTTATGTCTAAATTTTATATGATAAAGCCTTTAAAAAGGAGCCGTTTTTGAAAGCCACGATATCGCTCATCGCGCTAAATTGTCTAATATTTTTTGCCGTTTACTGCGGCATTTGCGGCACTAACGCGACGCTTGGGCTAAATATGTTTTTCACGGACGGACTTTACGTCTGGCAGCCGGCAACCTCGATGTTTATGCATGCAAATTTGGCCCATCTGCTGATGAATATGGCGGTTTTGTATCAGTTTGGATCGCTTCTTGAGCGGTACTACGGCAGCGAAAAATTTGCCGTTATTTACTGCATAGGAGGCGTTTTGACCTCGCTGCTTAGTTTTGTTTACATTTATGTTATGTTTAAAACTAACGGAACTTTTATAAATTTAGTCGGAGCTAGCGGTGCGATCAGCCTGCTGCTAGGAGTTTTGGCATTTTTGGACGCCAGTAGCCGAAAGGGGCTAATAATCGCTATCTTGCTAATGAGCTTCGCGCCCGTAGCTATGGGCGTAAACGTCGCCTGGTACGCGCATATCATCGGCTTTGCGTTAGGGTATTTCGGGGTAAAATTTAAGGTGATAAAATGAGATTTTTCGATCAAATTTGGGAAATTTTAGAGTGCGGCGACAAGGAGCTTAAATTTGACAAATTTAAACGATTTTACGCCGAGTATAAGGCAGGTAAATTTGACGCACAGATAGAAGAGGGCGGTAAATTTGACGAAATAAAACCGCTTCGGCGCCCGAGTTATGCGGCATTTTGCGAGGTAGTAGCCATGAGGGAAATCGGCGGCAAAAAGCAAGCCGATAAGCAAAAAGCCTTCCTTCACTCGATCGCACACATCGAATACAGCGCCGTAGATATCGCGCTAGATGCGGCGTATCGCTTCCGCGCGCTACCAAAGGCCTACTATGACGACTGGCTCGAGGTTGCAGAGGATGAGATTAGGCACTTTAAGATGATCGAAGAACACATGGCTAAATTTGACGTGAAATACGGCGATTTTACCGTGCACGACGGGCTTTTTATCGCCCTGCAAAATACCTCCGCGTCGCTGCTTGAGCGCATGGCGGTGCTGCCTAGATATATGGAGGCAAACGGCCTTGACGCAAATGCATTTATGTTAAAAAAGCTAGAAACCGAGCGCGAAAAAGACGAAAACAAGGCGCAGCTTTGCGAAATTTTGCAAGTTATCTTAGACGAGGAGATCTCGCACGTCTCAAAGGGCGATCGGTGGTTTAAATTTGCCTGCGAAAACGAGGGTGTAAGCCCCGAAATCTACGCGCAAATCGTGCAAAAAATCTATCCTAAAGCCTTTTTGCAGTCTCGCGAGCTAAACGTGAGCGCGCGCCTAAAATCAGGCTTTAGCGAGGCGGAAATCGAGCACATAAAAAATATAGCGAAAGCCGGAAAGGCGGAATAAAATGAAAAAAATCTACTTTATCAGGCACGCAAAAGCCGTAGATGAGGGTGAGGGTAGCGACTTTGAGCGCGATCTAAGCGATCGGGGCAAAAAGGATCTGGCGCTGATGTACGAACGACTAAAAAAGCATGAGGTTAGGGCAGATGCAATATTTTCAAGTCCCGCCAAACGCTGCACTAAAACAGCTCAAAAGCTAGCCGAAGCAGTCAAATTTAAGAAGAAAATCAAATTTAAAGACGAGCTATACGGCGCGCAGACGCACGAGCTTTTAGCCTTTATAAGAGAGTTTGACGACAAATTTCAAAGCGTATTTGTTGTCGCGCACAACGACGCGATAACGGAAATTTGTGAGCTTTTAAGCGACGCCGCTATCGGAAATATCCCGACTTGCGGCATCTTTTGCGTCGAATTTGACGGTAGCTTTAAAGAACTAAAAGAACACGGCGCAAAGGCTCTGTTTTTTGACTACCCAAAAAAACACAAAAAGAGCTAAATTTCCTCAAACATCAGGCTGTTTGCCATCCTTTCTATCAAACCATCCAGATAGATCTCCGCAGCCTCGCTCACGCTGAGGTTTACGATATTTCCACTTTTGTCTTTTCTTTGCATCATTATTCCTTTGTTTTTGATGATATTTTTGATATCCTTGATGCTATTTTTGCCGTTAAATTCCAGCATTATTTCAAGGTCGGCTTTATCAAATTTGCTGAGTATGATCTCATTAAATTGGTTTGAAAAACTGATAACAGGCTCGTTGTCTTTCAAAAAATATCTTACATATCTTTCGTAAATTTCTTTGATCTTGCTTTTGCCTGGGGCGTATTTTACAGATTTTACTACAGTAGGCAGAATATCCACGCTGTCACTTAGTATAAGTGCGATAATTCTTGAATAACCTTCGTTTTGATCCTCAAATTTAGCCGCCAGCTCCTCGATATTTACAGAGCCTGGATAGGCTGAGTTTATGGCCTCGACGATTTTGGCGGCTCTTGGATTTATAGTTCGTTCCTTGCGGTCAATTATCTTGCCATCTTTTTCATCAAATTTACCGCGTACACATAACGTATTTAAACTATTTTTATCATATTTTTTATCAAGCCTTGCGTTTTGAGCGTTCTTGGAGTGAGTTATTATGCTCCTGCGAAAGCTTGTATTGATCGCAAAATCGGTATATTGCTCGTTTACTATACGCGCAGGCATATCTTTTATGTTCTCAAAAAGAACACGAATTTGCTCATCGTAAATAGGGTTTAAAGACAAGTGCAAATTCGTATCCGTAAGATATCCGAGCTCAAATTTCTCAATATCTTTTACGAATTCGAAAAAATAGCAAGGATCGTTAAAAATCTCAAAAAACTCGTGGTAAAGATAATAATCCATGCTAGCATATTTTTCATTGACACTATCGATATGCTTTATTAGCCACCTCTATTCATCCTCAAGGTCAATCGCCCGTATGTAATCTTTTAGAGATTTTTATATCTCCCCGAAAGGCGGTTACTTTTTCTAACTCACTGGCATCTTTGTGCGAATTTTGCACAAAAATATTGATAAAATCTCTTAAAACCGACTTTCCTTTCCAGCCTGGATATACGTTATAGGATATAAAGGCTAAACCGTTTGGCGTTAGTAAATTTTTTATAACGCTTAAAATCGATTTTTGGACATTTTTGGGTACCCAGCTGTAAACGCCGTGCACGATGATGTAGTCAAATTTACCTAGCTCATCCTTCAGATCGCAGATATCTTTTTGATATAGCTTTAAATTTGAGATGCCGATATCTTCGATTATCTTTTGTCCTTTTGAAACCTGTATGCCTGATAGATCGATACCCACAACATCCGCATTTTTATTGTTTAGCGCAAATGGGATCAAATTTCCGCCAAATGAACAACCGATCTCTAAAACTCTAGCCTTCGAAGCGGGAATAGGGTTGAGCGAGATAAGTCTGGCTATAGCCTCAAGTTTTTGCGGATGCGACTCCTTAAAGGACTGCGAAGTATATGGAAGGGTATCGTAAGCTTGCTCAATGTCGTTTATTGCCATTTTAATTCTTTCAGATAAAAATATGAGAGCTAATTATAATATAAAATTTAATTTTTTAGAAATTTTACGGCAAACTTTTTGCAATACAATA
>NZ_CALIII010000066.1 GCF_938018145.1 uncultured Campylobacter sp. | reverse complement strand
CGGAGATAGAGCGGGCGAAGCGGCGTCGCTGCTAGCCTCAAACGCCGCGCTTAGCGTTTCGGCTTTCGGTAACGGCTATCACGTAACCGCAAAGGACGCGGGCGCGCTACAAGAGGCGGTTAAAAGCCTAGAAATACCGCGAAACGAGCTAAGCCTAAGACCGATCAAAGCGAGCCTAGAGGATGTTTTCATCCACCTGCTAGAGCTTCATAAAGACGAGCGATTTTAGGAGCGGCGATGAAATTTATCTCGTTTTCACGCACCGCAGCGATGGTCGTAAAGGAATTTCGTCAAATTTTAAGAGACCGCGCGACGCTAGCTATGATCATCGCGATGCCGCTGATGCTGATGCTGCTTTTTGGCTACGCGATAAACAACAACCCGCGCCACCTGCCCTCAGCCGTAGTGATCGCTGATAGCGGCGGCAAGCTCACCCGCTCGCTAGTTAGCGCGATGAAAAATACGGAGTTTTTCGACGTCAAACACGTCGGCGCGGACGCGGACAGAGCTGAAGCCATGATGCAAAGCGGCGAGGCGCAGTTTATTATCTATTTTCCGCCGAATTTAGAACGCGACCTCATGCGAGGCCAAACGCCTAAAATTTTAATCGCCACCGACGCCACCGATCCCTCGGCAAACTCGGGCGCCGCGGGCGCGCTCCAAATAGCATTTGAGCAGGCTCTAGCTAGAGACAAACCCGGCTACGCGCAGCCTAGGGCGGAATTTGAGCTGCGCGCGCACTCTCGCTACAACCCGGAGCTACTCACGCGCTATCAGATCATCCCCGGGCTCATGGGTATCTTACTCACGCTAACGACGACCCTGCTAATGAGCATCTCGGTGACGAGGGAGTTTGAGCACGGCACGATGGAAAATCTCCTCGCAGCTCCTCTACGCCCGGCTGAAGTGATGATAGGCAAAATTTTGCCCTACCTGCTCATAGCTTACCTGCAAGTAGGCGCGCTTTTGTTGATAGCCAGGCTTCTTTTCGGGCTACCTGCTATCGGCAACTGGGGTGCGCTTTTTACGGCTTGCACCTTGCTTATGCTAGCAAATTTGGGCGTGGGTTTTACCTTTAGCACGCTAGCTCGCAGCCAGCTGCAGGCGATGCAGATGACTTATTTTTTCTTTTTGCCTTCGATGCTGCTGTCGGGGTTTATGTTTCCTTTTTACGGGATGCCGGCGTGGGCGCGGTTTATCGGCGAGTGCTTTCCGCTGACGCATTTTTTGCGTATCATTAGAGGCGTATGGCTAAAAAGCGCCCAACTTAGCGATTTTTACTACGACCTAGCCGCGATTTTGGCATTTTTATGCGTTAGTACAGCCATATCGCTCGCTAGATATAAAAGGACGCTGGATTAGCCTACTCCGGATCGTCGCTAAACTCGTTATCTCTAAAAATTTTATAAAAATCGATAAACCAAAGTGCAAACGCTACGGCGATGAGAGTTGCCGGTAAATGTATATAAAATCCGCTCCAAACGTAAGCCAAAAAGCCCCTGCAAATGCCGGCGGCGATAACTAGCACAAAGGCGATCTTGCTCAGGCGTAAAAACTCAAGCTCCTGCCCGCTGTGGCGCAGACCCGCGATGTTAAAGATAAGCATAATGCTAAAAATAATGCCGTTTAGCGCGATGACGTGCAGCATATTTGTCTCCAGCCCCAGTCCCAAAATCCCGCTCGCGCCGTAAATGGCATAGCCCGCGGCCAGCAAAAGCTGCATCAGGTAGTAATAAATCACGAAGCTATGACGCAAAAGCTCCTTGTAGTGCCACTCTTTTAGCTTGGCTAAAATCGCGCTACCGCAGGCTATAGCGGCGAAATTTACCGCCTTGCTGCCTTCAAAAAACAAGCTAACTAACAAAAACGCGCAAACGCTAACGATCGCGATGTTTTTATAAACGAAATTTGGCACAAAGGCCGCGTCTTGCATACCGGACTCGCGGTTTAGTGCCTCTTTGCCAAGCACCACGCTAACGCGAAAAGATACGAGCAAAATCGCGATAACGTGCAGGTGGATTTGTAAATTTAAAAATTTCTCCTCGCCGCTAAGCAGATAGTAAATCTCAAAGCCCAAAATGCCTAGTAAAAATGCCAAAACGCCCAGCTGATCGTCGTTTCTATCAAGCCAGATCATATAAACGCAAAGCCCCGCCAGATACGCCCAAAAAAGCGCCATAAAAAAGTGCGCCGCAAACAGGCTAAAAAACGCGCTAACAAAACTAGCCGCAAAAAAAGAAAACATAGCGCAGGCGTGCTTTTTAAGCCCTCCGCCAAAATTCGTCCAATCAGTTAGTCCCGTTAGCAAAAATCCAGCATACGCAAGGGCTGCAACAAGGTGCAAAAAGATAAATTTGTGCCAGCTAACAAAATCCACGGGCGTAAAAAATACCGCTCCGCCCAGCACCGCGCAAACCGCGCTCGTAAGGAAAAAAATTCTCATCGGATGGGTGAAAAAGTCGTTAATCATAATAAATTTTTCCTTTAAAATTTTCGTCTATCACGCCGCTAGCGTAGGCAAAATCTCGCTGCGAAAAGGCGCGGTCAAGTTCCAGCTCGCGCTCGATCACAGCGCCCTTGCTCGCTAAAAAGCAAATTTTACTAGACATGCGCGCGGCCTCCATCCTGTCGTGAGTCACCAGCACGACGCTCATGCCCTCCTCGACGCGGCGCGTGACGATATCTATCAGGATTTCTTTCATATCATAATCAAGCCCCGAAAACGGCTCGTCCATCAGCAGTAAATCAGGCTTTGTCACGATCGCCCGCACGAAAGCAACCCTTTGGCGCATGCCGCCGCTTAGCTCGTCAGGGTACTTTAGTGCGTCTTTTTCCGTTAGTCCAAGCCTAGAAAATAGCTCTAGCACGGCCTTTTCATCTGGTTCGTCCATCACGAGCAGCACGTTTTCAAGCGCATTTTTCCACTCCAGCAGGCGATTTTCCTGAAAGAGATAGGTCGTTTTGTTAAATTTATTGATTATCTTGCCTTTGCGCGGATCAATGAGACCCGAGATCAGGCGCAGGATCGTGGTTTTACCGCAGCCGCTCGCGCCAAATAGCGTCACTACTTCGCCCGCGCCGACCTTTAGACTAAAGTCGCGCACGACCTTGTCGCGTAAAATTTCGTATTCTAAATTTTGAAGTTCCAGCATGGCAAACTACCTTTTCCACGGCATTAGCGTGATCTTTAGCGGCTCGATAACCAGATACTCAAAAAGCATAATGATAGCGATAGTGAGCACGACGTAGGCCATCACCTCGGTGGTATCTAGCATCACTCTAGCGTTTGCGATCTTGGCGCCCATACCGTCGTTCGCGCCTAGCAGCTCGCCCATGATGACGATCTTTACGCCCATGCCTACGGCGACGCTTAGAGAGCTGATGATGTGGCTGGTTAGGTGCGGAACGTATAGGTGGCGAATCTTTTTGCAAATGCCTAGTTTATAGGCGTCAAACATCTCCTTTAGCTCCTCGCTAACGCTCATCATACCGACCATCGAGCTAGCAAAGGTTAGCGGCAAAACCGTGATGATGATCGTAAAGATGGTGCTCGCGTTTCCAAACCCGAACCAAAATATAGCTAAAACGATCCAAATAATAGGCGGCATAGAAAGCAGCGTCGTGATAACTGGCTTTAAAAACGCGGCAAAGCTTTTATATGCTCCGGCAACCAGCCCCAGCGTGATACCGATGGCACAGGCCGTACCGACTCCGACTAGCGAGCGCACGAGAGTGATGTTTATCTCGCTGTTTTTATAATCCGCCAAAAGCTCATAAGCCCGCACGAAAACAGCCTGCGGAGCCGGGAGTAAAAACTCCCCTCCCAGCTCGCTGCCGATCTGCCAAAGCGCGATGATAAGCGCGATCGTCGCAAATCCGCTAAAGCCGCCCCAAAGGTAGTCTGCGACCTTTAAAAACGCGTTGCGGTCTTTTTTGACGTTATCGACGAGTATCATAAAAATAGGCTCTTATCAGGCATTTTTCCGCCGAGCAACTTTGGATTAAACTCAAAAATTTGCTCAAAAAACGCCATCACGTCATCTTGCAACTCATGCGCTTTTGTTACGGTCAAATTTGCCTTATCAAAAGCCCCAGCTAGCGCAGGCTCGGGCGCAGGCAGATACTCGGCGCCGATTTTAGCCGCGCTTTGTTTGTTTTCCAGGATCCATTTTAGCGCGCTCGTTAGATCGGCGTGCAGCGTCTCAAAAAGCGCGCGATTTGCCTCGTAGTAGTCCACGTTTACGATGATGCCCGCCATCGGGATGTATGGTTTGGCACCAAAGCTCTCGCCCCAAGTTTTAGGAAAATCAAGCCCGTAATGCACAGCTACGCCCGCTTTTTTACCGCGCAAAATCGTCGCTTCGCTAAGAGGCTGCGGCACGATAAGCACGTCGTAGTCCTTTTGGATAAACAGCCCAACCGCTTCAGGCGGAGTCTGGGTGTACGTGATGTCAAGCTTGCTCGCGTCTATGCCGCGTTTCTTGCAAAGCGCGCGTAGCACGAGATCGGGCATATCGTTTTTAAACGGCATTATGATTTTTTTGCCGACGAAGTCCTCGAGCGTCTTGATACTCTCGTCCTTTATCATCGCGTTCATGACGCCTAGCGTGAGTAAATTTAACATCGCGAAATTTAACCCCTGATTTCGCAGGTTCGCTGCGACGTTTGAGGGCGACATAGTGACCTTGATATCGCCGCTAGCCACACCCGCGCGCAGGACGTCCGGAGTGTTCCAGATGCGCAGCTTCACGTCGTGCGTCTTTGCTAGCTCGCCTTGCATGCTTGCCACGGCCATTATCACGCTAGGGATCGCCGGCGCGCCCCACATCGTAAAGTTTTCCTTCGCAAAAAGGCTAGGAGCCATCGTAGTCGCGCCCAGCGCCGCGCCGAGTCCTAAAAATCCTCGTCTGTTCATAGCTTTCTCCTTGTATTAAGATTTTA
>NZ_CALIII010000065.1 GCF_938018145.1 uncultured Campylobacter sp. | reverse complement strand
ATTTAAAGCCAAAGTTTTTATATGGACACCGTCGACAAACCTCCCCTTGATCCAGTTTATGTTCGCATCCTCAAAGGGACGAACATTATCCTCAAAATAAATACTTTCCGGATACTCAACCGTCTCCTTTATAAAAGCCTTTGGAGCGGTACCGCAGTAATACACTCCAAGAATATTTGTGATGATGATGTCGTAAGTAGGGATTAGAAATAGCGCGGCCGCTACTATGCCTCTGATCCAAATTTTCTTAGCGTATTTTACGGTGATGACCATCACTATGGCGCTAACTGCCATATAAGGAATAACGTAAAAAAGTAAGATTATCATACCCATAGCGTATCCTTTTTAGTTGTCGGCAAAACGGAGACGGTACGTTTTGCCTCGTGCCTAAAATATGCGGGTCAATAAAACCCGCAACTGTTTTAAATTTGACCGCTTCGCATCTTTTGCAAATCATTGATAAAATGATAGTGCCGTAAGGCTTAAGGCGGAGTTAAATTTGAGCTTTGGCAAGTGCTAGTAGTCAAATTCGACGCTTGTTTTACGAATTATAATATCGCAAATTTAACCTCGCAAGTTATTTTTTGTGATAAATTTGCTCCAAATTCGAACCTAAATTCAAAACAAAATTTAACCGCGCCAAAGCTACCGGCGCATTTACCGCAAAAGTAATCGGCCGTCAAATTCACTCATTTTATAAAATGAAACTAAAATTTCAAATCTAATTTAGATATTTTAAAAACAAATTTCGGTAATATTGCGCTAGGCAAAAATTTTATCCGAAAGGAGCTGTTATGAGCGGTATTGCTCTCATCGTCTGCTTCGTCATCGCGGTCGTCGTTATGATCGTGCTGATTTCTAAGTTCGGGGTTCACCCCTTTATAGCGATCATGCTCGTTTCGCTAGCTCTAGCTGTCGTCGCGGGCATCGACCTGGTCAAGGTTCCCGCGATCATCGGAGAGGGATTTAGCGGGATATTTAAAAGCATAGGCATCGTCATCATCCTGGGCGCGCTCATCGGTATGGCGCTGGAAAAGACGGGCGCGGCGCTAAAGCTGGCCGACATGGTCGTGCGCTGCGTAGGCGACAAGCGCCCCGAGCTAGCTATGCTCATCATGGGTTGGATCGTGGGTATCCCGGTCTTTTGCGATAGCGGCTTTGTGGTACTAGATCCGATCCGCCGCGCGATAAAGGAAAAGATCGGCGCCAACCCCGTAGCTATGGCGGTCGCGCTCTCGTGCGGCCTATACACCTCGCACGTGTTTATACCGCCGACGCCGGGCCCGATAGCGGCCGCTGGAGCCGTGGGCGTGGGGCACAACCTGCTGCTAGTCATCGCCGTGGGCGCGGTAGTTTCGATACCGGTTCTCATCGCGGGCTATCTTTTTGCTAAAACCATCGGCGCAAAAGTGAGCCTAAAAGAGGATCTCGCAGACGTCGGCAAGAGCTACGACGAGATCATCAAAGAGCACGGCAAGCTGCCTTGCGCGTTTTTGAGCTTGGCGCCGATTTTTATGCCGATTTTGCTGATGGCGCTGGGTTCGGTCGTCTCGATACTAAAGCTAAAAGGCTCATTTGCGAATTTCGTTTTATTTTTGGGCAACCCGATCATCGCGCTTGGCGTGGGCGTGCTATTTGCCGTTATCTTGCTGGCTGAAACGGGCAAGCTGGGCGAATTTAACCTCATGACCAACGAAACGCTAAAGATCGTCGGACCGATCCTTTTCATCACGGCTGCGGGCGGCGTGCTAGGCAACGTCATCGCTAAGGCCGGATTTGTCGAGTTTATGAAGGCAAACGCCCATCTCATCGGCACTGTGGGCATATTTTTCCCATTTGTTATCTCGGCTATCATCAAGACCGCTCAGGGCAGCTCGACCGTGGCGCTTACGACGACGGCCTCTATCATGGGGCTTTTCACCGATAGCGGCTCGATGATGAGCGCGCTGGGGCTCACGAGCGAGATGGGCGCGGTGCTAACGGTGATGGCGATCGCTGCGGGCGCGATGACGGTTTCGCACGCTAACGATAGCTACTTCTGGGTCGTTACGAACTTTAGCAAGATGTCGCCGGAGCAGGGCTACAAGACTCAGACGATGCTTACCTTTATAATGGGTATCGTGGGTATGGCGACGGTTTGGGTAGCGTCGCTGATTTTATTGTAAATAAATTTGAGTGCGGTTTTGGCGCAACGAGACTGCACTCTTTACGGTAAGAGCGGTAAATTTTCAAATTTGTCCGCCTAGACCCGCATCTTGAAAATGTTAAATTTGGTTTGGTTAAATTTAGCGTTGCGCGCTAAGCTTTTTTGTTAAGGGGGAAGGGGCTTGAATTACGGTCTGCTTGCAGCTCTCAAAGAGAGCGCGTCCTAACAGTAGCAAACGAGGTGCGGCTAAGTACAAGGCAAGCGCAGCGACGCAAAAGCCCTCTCTAACCCCACTGCACGTGAGATGTGGCGACATAGCTTTGCTCTTCGAACAAAGCGTCGCGGGCTTGGAGTCAAATTTGGCATTTATAAGCGTCACAATTTAAAACTAAATTTGATAAAATCAGACCGTAAAATTTAAGGCGAAGTATTTTGAGATGATTTTTTGGGGTTGCGCAGATACAATTTAGCTCAGGCTGGACTTCTGCTTGCAGTTGCGAGCGCAACGAAGCAAAAATAGTCCGCCGAGCTAAATTTTAGCCAGCTCCGCTTCTTGCAAAGCAGTGAGCGAAGCGCAACTGAAAAAGCGCTCAAAAAACAAGCCTTGCCAAAAAGGAAAACATGATGAAAATACTAATAGCAATCGACTCTTTCAAGGGCTCTTTGAGCTCCCTCGAGGCCGGCAACGCCGTAAAAGAGGGCATCGAGGCCTTAGGGAGCGAAGTGGACGAAGTGGTGGTAAAGCCCATCGCAGACGGCGGCGAGGGTAGCGTGGTGGCGCTAGCAGACGCGCTAAACGGCGAGTTTATCGACGTCATCGTGCAAAATCCTCTCGGCGAAAAGATCCCCGCCAGATACGCGCTAGCAGGCGAGCTGGGCATCCTCGAGATGGCGTCTTCTAGCGGGCTCATGCTGGTGGAAAAAGAGCGCCGAAACCCGATGAAAACGAGCACCTACGGCTTTGGGCAGATGATTTTGCATGCTATTAGCAAGGGTGCGCGTAAATTTATCGTCGGTATCGGCGGTAGCGCTACGAACGACGCCGGCACGGGTATGCTAAGCGCGCTTGGATACGAGTTTTTTGACGAAAACGGCGAGCTGCTCGAGGGCAAAGGCGAAAACCTCATAAAAATCACAAAAATCTCAAACAAAAACGTAGCGCCCGAGCTACAAGAGTGCGAGTTCCTCGTAGCTTGCGACGTGGATAACCCGCTCTTTGGCAAAAACGGCGCGGCCTACGTCTACGGCCCGCAAAAAGGCGCGGATGAACAGATGGTAAAGGATCTGGACGCCGGGCTAATTAGCTTTGCTAGCGCCACGAGCGAGCACTTTTCGAGCGAATTTTGGAACTTCAAGGGCGCGGGCGCGGCAGGCGGGCTAGGGTACGGGTTTGTGAGCTACCTAAACGCCAAACTAAAGCCTGGCATCGACATCATCATGGAGGAAATCCGCCTCGAAGAGGACGTAAAAAACGCCGATCTAGTCATCACCGGCGAGGGGCGACTGGACTTTCAAAGCTCGATGGGCAAGACCCCGACCGGAGTGGCAAAAATCGCCAAAAAATACGGCAAGCCGATCATCGCGCTAGCAGGCAGCGTGGCGCCGTGCGCCGGCGGCTGTAACGAAAACGGCATCGACGCGTTTTTTAGCGTATTAAACGAGCCTGTGAGCCTAGAGGAGGCGATGGATAAGCAAACCGCGACGCGCAACCTCAAAATGACTGCCCAGCAGGCTTTGAGGCTATATTTGCTAGGGCGTAAAGGGTAAATTTACGCTTTGATACGGCGACTGGGTCGGCGATTTATCGGTTTGCTGGCCTGGTCGTGCTTGACCGCTCGGTATGATTTGCGAGCCCGAGCGGATGTTTTTTGTTGTAAATTCGTCTTTTGGCGCGGCTGTTTCGTGGGTTTTTAAATTTGACATCGTGCTTTGACGCGTCAAATTTTAGTTTTAGTTTTTGCCGTGCGGATTTCGCGCCGCACGGTTTATCAAATTTGCAAAAACTTAAAATTTAAAAACAAGCCAAAGCCCGAAAAACGGGCTTTGGTTAAATTTGCTGCAGGTTTATTTTTCCTTCGCTTCGATCTCGATTTCTAGCTCGACTTTGTCCGATAGCGTGATCTCTGAGGTGTCTAGCCCGATCTCAAAGAGCTTGCGTTTGGTCTCGCCCTCTAGGCTAAAGCCGATTTTTTCCTTGCCGTTTTTATCCGCAGTAAAGCCGCCAAGCTCGAATTTTAGCACCACGGGCTTAGTGACGCCGTGCATCGTGAGCGTGCCCACGACCTTGCCTTCTGTGTCGCTTTCTTTTTCAAATTTGACCATTTTGTAGGTGATTTTGTCAAATTTGGCCGCGTTGAAAAAATCCGCACTGCGTAGGTGTTCGTCGCGCTTGTCGTTTTGCGTATTTACCGAGGCGGTTTCGATGGTAGCCTCTAGCTCTTTTAGCTCTTTGGCATCCTTGTCGTAGTCGATCACGGCGTCAAATTTGCCGAAATTTCCGCTAACTTTTGATATGCTTAGGTGTTTGATCTTAAAGCCGACGTTGCTATGCGCCGGGTCGATCTCATAGACTGCGGCGTTTGCGAAGCTCGCTGCTAGCGCTGCTGCTAGCGAAAATCTGATTAGTTTTTTCATTTTTTCTCCTTGTGATTTAGGTTTGAAAGTGTATTTTAAAAAAGTAAATATATAACTTTTTCGCAACATTTTGAGAAAAATTTGAATTACTTTTTTGCTGCCCGCTGATCGCAGGCTAAGAACGATCAGGCTAAATTTAGCCCCAAATTTCCCCGACGAAAAACAGCGCCGACATCGCAAACGTGCAGAGCGCGACGACCTTTAGTTGTCCGTCAAAGTCGCGACACCCCCGAACTTTCGATACGAAAAAGATATGCCAAATAAGCGGCACAAAGCTAACTATATAGAGTAATTTTATGCCCGAATCTCCGCGCAAAAGCGAATAGCAAAGCATTAAGCCCGCTCCGCCGGCGATAAGAGCGTAGTGGTAGCGCTTGGCTGCGCTCAGTCCGATACGTACGGGGATCGTGCGCTTGCCCTTGAGCGCGTCGTTTTGGATGTCGCGCATGTTGTTTAGATTTAGCACCGCCGTGCTTAGCATCCCGCACGCGCACGCAGGCAGTAACAGCGCCGCATCGAGCGAACGCGCGTATAAAAAGTACGAGCCCAGCACGCTCAAAAGTCCAAAAAACAAAAACACGAAAACGTCGCCAAGCCCCAGGTATCCGTATGCACCGGCACCCACGGTGTAGCGGATCGCAGCGTATATCGACGCACCGCCTAGCGCTAAAAATAGTAGCACGAGATAAAACCGCTCGCCGAATGCCAAAACGCTTAGCGCGAGGCTACAAAGCGCCGAAAGCAGCGCCGTAGCGACGATGACGCGCTTCATCTGCTCGGCGCTCATCTGCCCCGTTTGGATCGCTCGGCGCGGCCCCAGCCTGCCATCGTCGTCGGTGCCTTTTACCGCGTCGCCGTAGTCGTTGGCGTAGTCGCTGAGTACCTGAAACAGCAGCGTCGTAAGCAGCGCCAGTGCGAAAATATCCGCTCTAAATACGCCCGCGCCGTATGCCGCACCGCTGCCGAGCAGTACGCCCGAGACGCTAAGCGGCAGCGATCTAAGGCGAGCGGATGCGTAAAGAGCCTTTGCGGTTATCATTTTTTGCCTTTTGTTGATTTTTAGAGCCGAATTTACGACAAATTTGAGCTCAAATTTAGCACCCGAATGCAAAAAATAATATAAATTTGAGCTGGTTTATGGGTAAAATTTGTAAATTAGGAGTTAAAATTTGCAGCGGTTATATCCGTATTTAGAGTTTTGAGGTTAGTTAAATTTGCCACCAAAGCCGTCTGTGCTTAAATTTATCAAATTTCCGCCATTTCTCGCCAAAACTTAAGCACCTTATC
>NZ_CALIII010000064.1 GCF_938018145.1 uncultured Campylobacter sp. | reverse complement strand
GCCAAACCCGCTAGCCGCTCGGCTAGTGCCTTCGCCGATGGAGTAAATTTGCAAATCTGCAGGCGAAATTTGATTAAATCTTAGTGCGTTTACGGAGTTTTTGGAGGTCAAAACCAGCGCGTCAAATTCGGCCAAATTTACGCTAAATTTATTAATTTTGATCTCGTTTAAAACCAGCGTCTTTACGCCTTCAAATTCCAAATTTGACCCGACTAGATAGATCATTTTCGCCCTTAAATTTATGATTTCGCGTCCAAATTTTACCGCAAATCCTCAAATTTTAAAAGCCGCAACCAAAACGCAAATTTTACTTAGCCGCATTGCGCTTACTTAGGTACTCTTTTGCCTTTTGTTTTAGCGCTTTATACAGCTTGCCGGCGTCCTCTGCGCCGTATTTTTTCACCAGTCCGTTGTGAAAATCGCCCAAATTTTTACTCTCGAACGCGATTTTTCTAATCTCTTGCTTTTTAACCTCGTCTATCTTGAACGATGGTTGCGATTTTACTGTATTTTCAGCTTTATTTTTTGCTTCGTTTTGCGCCGCTGGCGCTTGCTTTGGTTTTTGCGGCGCGCGCTTGTTTGATAAATTTTGCCCTTTTTCGTCCGCATTTAGATTTTCGCTAGAAACCTCGATACTCAAATTTTGCTCTACGTTTTTTGGGTGCACGGCAAGATCGAGCTTATCGCTCAAATTTGACTCATCTACTTCAACTTTCTCAATTGCTGCCGAACTGTTTTTTCTCTCCAAAGACTGCAGTTTTTCTGGCTCCAAATTTTGAACATTTTGCGAGCTATTTTCTAAATTTAGCTCTTTTACCGAAGTGCTTTGAGCACGTAAAGTCTCGCCGCTTAAATTTGACTCCATTTGCGATTTTTCTCGCTCATTAAATTTTTGCTCGCCGCTTTGCGTTACTGCCTGCGATTTTGCGATATTTGGGGCTGCGATACGCTTTACTTCGCCTTTTTGTGAGCTTTCTATTTGAGGTTTTTTGTAGATTTTCCTCGCGTCCTCTTTTAGCGCGTTATACACGCCGGCGCCGTTTTTGCTGCCAAATTTTGAGATAAATTTCATATGAAGCTCGCTGAGGCTGCCCGAGTTTCGTATCAAGATCGCGATTTCGTCTTGATTTTCTTCGATGAGCTGCGCCGTATGAGAGCGATTGAAGTCAAATTTGAGTTTATAAAATTTACCGCCGTTTTTATCTTGCTTATTAAAAAAATCTATCACGTCG
>NZ_CALIII010000063.1 GCF_938018145.1 uncultured Campylobacter sp. | reverse complement strand
GTTGTGACGCTCCGGTTTTAGCAGCGGGTTGCTCACCCAGCCGTTATCCATCGGACCGTAAAGCGTGTTAAATCGCTCCATATTGCCAGGTATGCGCTGCAAGCTCTCAAGCGCCGCGTAGTAGCTATCTAGCTCGTTTGGAGTGAAATCGTATTTTAGGCTGGCGCTTAGGCCGTCTTGTTTGACGCTACCGTCAAAATCATATCCATAAACACTGCGGATAAGCCCCTTGACCGTCCTAAGCGGCGCGGCAGGCGCAAAATATGGCTCATTTAGCCCCTTTAAATTTGACCTCATCCAGTCGTAGTTTAGAGCTAAACTAAGCTTGTGAAAGTCGTTAAATTTATAGCTTAGCGTATCAAAAATCCTCGTTCGCTTATTTGTCACGTCGGCAAACCTATAGCCGTTAAAAACCCAGCCGCTAGGCTGTTTTACGTACCTTTTGCCCTCATGATTATCGTGCTGATAGCTGATACCCGCAAGATTGTGAAAGTCGCCCAAGTCCGCGTCGTATTTTAGCTCGGCGTCCACGATTTTTCTATCCAGTTCGACCTTGACCGTCTGCGCCGCGCTCCTTAGATGATAGTTGTCGGCGTTTCTGCTCACGTCGCGCAGCATCAGCTCGAAATTTAGCGTATTTGATAGATCTTCCGCGCCGATGCGAGCGTTAAATTTACCGACGTATCGCTCGGTTTTAACGGCGTCCATGAGATGGTGAGGCTGCTTGTCGTCGTCGATGTTGTCGTGTACGAGCGTAAATCTAAACTCGCTTAGCTCGCTAGGCACGAAACCCACGACCGCGCTTTGCCCCTGCCTGGCGTAGCCGTAGTTCCACTCTCTGCCGCCGCCGTCTTTGTAGCGGTTGGCTTTAGAAAAGTTCGCGTTTAAAATCGTGTAGAAATTTGCGCCGCGGTATTTAAAAAGTCCCGAACCGTAAAACGTCCTGCCGTAAAATCCGCCTGCAACGTGAAATTTATCCATAGAATTATCAAGCAAATCCGTCACGAAAAAATAATCATCCCTAGGCGCGCGGTCGAATTGATTTTCGGGAAACGCGCTTTGGGCGATGTTTGGCGTATAAGGCGGCGGAGGCGTAAAATCCTTTATCGGCTTTATGACGTCGGGATTTGCGCCGTTTGCGAGCAGCGCCGTCGCAGCCGCAGCCAGACTGATAGCTAATCTCATTTAGTATCCTTTATGATAATTTTGATTTTTTGTATCATAATTATATAAAAAAATACTTGAATATTTCTTGATTTTCGTTAAGATAAGATTTATAAATTTTGCGCGGTTTGGTTTGTAGACGACGACAAATTTGACGCTAGCGAAGTTAAATTTGATAGACGTAAATTTTAGGCAAAGAGTGAATGGCCTGAATCTATATGCCAAATTTAAAAACTCAAATTCGCATTTTCAAGGTGCGGGTCTCGGTGGGTAAAATTTGAAGCCGAAATTTACAAATTTGACTTCAA
>NZ_CALIII010000062.1 GCF_938018145.1 uncultured Campylobacter sp. | reverse complement strand
TGCTCGAAAATGCTCAACTTGGCCGATGAAATTTATAAATTACGCTAGCTCAAATTTGACTGCGCTCGCTTTTTTTCGGTGCGTTAAATTTACAAGGAGTTTTCTAAATTTAAATTTGACCCGCGCATTTTTTATCTTTTTGCTTTTTATTTTCTACGGTGCGGCGACTTTGCAGGGCTCAAATTTACCCCGCGAGATAGTCTTGGTAAATCAAAATATATTAAGCCCGGCCGTGAGCGAGAAAATCGCGGTTTTAGGCCAGGAGCTAGCGAGTAAAAGCGGCATGTTTGCAGGGGTCGCGGTTTATGAGAGCTTGGATGGCAAAACGCTAAAAGAAGCGGCAGCTCAGCTAAATTTGACCCCGCCTTACGCGCTTTTGATGCTTGCTAAGGCTGAACACAAGGTGGAAATTTTTGCCGACCCCCAGACGTTTAAGCTTTTTGATAAAGAGAAAATTTTAAGCCCATATCCAAGCTCAGGCTCGATTTTACCGATCTTAGCGTCCAAAAACGGCAAAGATATCTTTAACGCCGCCGTGCTAAACGGCTACGCCGATCTTGCCGAGCAGATCGCCGCAGGCAAGGGCGTGAGCCTGCAAAACGCGGTCGGCAATCAAAACCGCCGCACGCTTGATGCGTTTAGGATTTTTATCTACGGCTCTATCGCTGTCGTTGTTTGCGCCGCCGCGTTTAGAAAATTTAGGAGGAAAAATGGCTAAAAACTACTGGCCTCACGCTATCGTCGGCTCGCTTATTTTGATAGTCGCCTCCTGCGTAGCGACCATCATTCTGGCCGTCAAAAACCCCGTGGAGATGGACGGTTTTTACTTCGAGCGCTACCAAAACGTCGATGAAAATATAAACGAGATCGAGGCTAGCCAGCGTAGATTTGACGCCAAATACGCTCTTAAATTTGAGGCTAAATTTGACGGGCTAAGCGGGCATTTTGCGATCGCCGTCACGCCTAAAAACGGCTCTTTAGCGCCAAATTTCACGCACGAGATTTTGCTAACCAGACCAGCGACGAACGAGCAAAATCAAAATTTAAACGCCAAATTTGACGGGCAAATTTTAAAAACCGCGCCCGTGACGCTCCCAAAAAAAGGCAGATGGCAAATTTTGCTAAAAATTTCCGACGCAAACGACACGGGCTTTTATAAATTTAACTTCGAAGCGCGCTAGTTTTCTTTGATTTTCAGCCGCTCTGGGCTATCATTTCGCCAAAAAACAAAGAGCTTCTATGCAAAATTTAGACAAACTTTACATCTTTACCAACTCGCGAAAGATCCGCGAATTTAACGCGAAATTTCAAAACGAACTCGTGCCAAAGGCCATGACGATAGCGCAGTTTGAGCAAAAGGCCGTGCTGGTGCCCGGGCGCTTTGAGGCGGACGAGGCGTACGCGCTGGTGCTGATGCAGCGAGCCTGCGCGAGCGTGAGGGAGGCCTCCGAGCGGCTGCGTATCCCGTCGGAGTTTTTCGCGTTTTTGAAAAACAACGACTATCTTTTTAGCTTTTTTAAGGAGCTAGCCATCAGCAAAAAGAGCGTGGCGGATCTAAAATTTAGCGATATTTACGCCGATTACGAGGAGCATTTGGGCATCCTCGAGGCGGTGCTCGCGCGCTATAAGGAGCTGCTAGCGGCCGAAAATCTATACGACGGTATCGTGCTACCTGAGATTTACGAGCTAAACGGCGGATTTGTCAGGGAATTTCGCGAGATTTATCTTGAAGTAGACGGCTTTTTGAGCGAATTTGAGTGGGAGCTGTTTGGCGAGATCGCAAAGCTAACGACGCTAAAAATCATCTTTCAAACCAGTAAATTTAACAAAAAACTGATCCTAAAATTAGCCGAAATTTCGGGGATTGAGGCGAGCGAGTTTAGCCTATACGGCGAATTTGAGCTAAATTTGAGCTCGCGCGAGCTAAGAAAAACTGGCTCCGTGCGCAAAAATCCGCTCGTTTTAAAAAGAAGCTTTAGCGCTAGAAGCCTGCAGGCAGCCTACGCGATGGCAAAGGCTAGCGAGTTCGTGGCTGATGGCATCAAGCCCGAAAACATCGCCGTTATCTTGCCCGATGAGAGCTTTGCCGAGATCTTGCGCCTGCACGACCGCGGCAAGATGTTTAACTTTGCGATGGGCGAGAGCTTTACTCGCACGCGGTTTTTTCAAATTTTAGAGTGCATAGTAACCGCGATAAACGACAAAATCCGCGTAAATTTGAGCGAGGATAA
>NZ_CALIII010000061.1 GCF_938018145.1 uncultured Campylobacter sp. | reverse complement strand
CCGCTAAATAACTTCGGCTATCCTTACGGCGAAGTGGACGACAACGTGCTAAATTACTATTCGCCTAAAGATTTTAGCTACGACTACAAGTCGCAAGAGGTCAAATGAAGGGCTTTTGGCTAGCTCTGGCGTCGGTAGTAAGCGCGCTGGCGGCGACTCTTTGCTGCCTGCCTGCGCTTTTGTTTTTGATTTTCGGCGCTTCATTTAGCCTGCTTAGCTCGGAAGCGATAGAGAGCCTAACCGAGCTAAGGCCCTATTTTACCGCACTTGCCGCGATTTGTTTTGCGGCGAGCGCGTTTTATTTTTTCAAAAAGCCAAAATCCTGCGACCTCGCAAATCGCCGCAAAAAGTGGATCTTCATCTACGTTTTTTTAGCTGTTTTTGTGATTATTCTGCTATCATACCCCGAAGTTTTAGGAAAAATTTATGAATAAAATTCTATCTATTTTACTACTTGCAAGCGTGGCGTTTGCAAATCAAAATTTTGTCATCAAAGTCGAGGGAATGCACTGTCCGTTGTGTACGGCGATGGTGCGAAAAGCCCTGCTAAAGGTAGACGGCGTCATCAGCGCCAAGGCTAGCCTGCACGATAAAACCGCCCGCGTCGAGACGAAAGACGGCGTGAGCGAGAAGCAGCTGCTAGATGCGGTGGCGACGACGGGCTACACGGGCGAGATCGTTAAGTAAATTTAAGGAGCAAACATGCAAAAAAACGAGGTTATGAACGATTTTAAGAAGCTGTGTGAAATTCCTCACTGTAGCTGCGAAACAGAGCAGATGAGGGAGTTTTTAGCGGATTTTGCGCGCTCTCAGGGCTTTAGCGTGAACGTCGACGAGGCGGGCAATATCCACGCCGTAAAGGGCGAGCCTAAAATTTGCCTGCAAAGCCACTACGACATGGTCTGCGTGGGTGCGGCGCCGAATTTAGAGCTCATCGAAGAAAACGGCATATTAAGAGCCAAAAACTCGACTCTGGGCGCTGATGATGGCATCGGCGTGGCGATGATGATGGGCGCGATGCGGGAGTTTGCAAATTTAGAGTGCCTATTTACCAACGACGAAGAGGTCGGGCTCGTGGGCGCAAACGCCTTTAAGGGTAAAATTTTATCGCCAAATTTGCTAAATTTAGACAGCGAAGAGGACGACCGCGTGACGCT
>NZ_CALIII010000060.1 GCF_938018145.1 uncultured Campylobacter sp. | reverse complement strand
GGAGCCTGTAGGTATCCATAGCCACATCGGCTCGCAGATAACCGACATCAAGCCCGTTATCGAAGCGGCAAAGATCGTGGCAAATTTGACTCGCGAGCTAAAAGCGGCGCAAATCGACATCAAATTTTTTGACGTCGGCGGCGGCATAGGCATCGTTTACGGCGACGAGAGCGAGCCTGATCTATACGAATACGCGCAGGGCATTTTGGCAAATTTAAGCGGCCTGGACGTCACGGTAGTTTGCGAGCCTGGACGCTTTATCGTCGGCAACGCGGGATATTTTCTAACTAGCGTGCTTTACGAGAAATTTAATAAAAACAAGCGCTTTGTTGTCGTGGACGGCGCGATGAACGACCTCATACGCCCAAGCCTTTATCAAGCTAAGCATAAAATTTTCGCTCTTAGCGGCGGTAAGACTCTTTGCGAGTGTAAGACTGAGCAGCTTCGGGAGCTCAAATTTAGCCCTTGCGACGTGGTCGGGCCGATCTGCGAGAGCGGCGATTTTCTCGCAAAAGATCGAAATTTACCGTCGTTAAACCCAGGCGATCTCGTCGTTATCAAATCAGCCGGCGCATACGGCTTTGCGATGAGCAGCAACTACAACACTCGTGGGCGCGCCGCGGAGGTTGCGGTAAAAGGCGGCGAAGACTTTTTGATAAGACGCCGCGAGAGTTTTGAGGACGTAGTGGCGCTGGAGCGCGAATTTCTAGGCTAGGGAGCGAAAATGCAAAACATAAACGACCTTAGAAGCGAGATAGATAAGATCGACGACGAGGTGCTAAAGCGCCTAAACGAGCGCATGAATTTCGTGCGAAAGATCGGCGAGCTAAAGCAAACCAGCGGCAGCGCGATCTACCGCCCCGAGCGCGAAAGAGCTATCCTAAACCGCCTCGAGGGGCAAGAATCCGCATTTTTAAATAAAGCCGCGATCGAGGCGATTTATCTTGAGATTTTTGCCGTCAGTAGAAACCTCGAAATGCCCGAAAAAGTCGCCTATCTAGGGCCTGAGGGCACCTACACGCACCAAGCCGCCGAGAGTCGTTTCGGCGCGATGAGCGCGTATTTGCCGCTAGCTAGCATCGAGGCGGTTTTTACGAAACTAAAGCACAAAGAGGCCAAATACGGCGTCGTGCCGATAGAAAACAACACAGAAGGCGCGGTGGGCGCGACACTAGACTGCCTTGGGCGGTTTGATAGCGTCAAGGTCGTGGCTGAAATTTACATGGATATCCATCACATTTTTGCGAGCAAGTGCGAAAATTTAAAGGATATCAAACGCATCTACTCGCACCCGCAAGGCTACAATCAGTGCCGCAAATTTTTAGACGATCATATGCTTTCAGCCGTCGAGTTTATCCCGGCAAAATCGACCGCGCAGGCCGCGCAGCTAGCTAGCAGCGAGCCAAATTCGGCCGCTATCTGCTCTAAGATCGCAGCCAAGCTTTACGGCGTGCCGATCTTGTTTGAGACGATCGAGGACAACGCCGCAAACCGCACGAGATTTTTTATATTAAGCGATTTTAAAAACGAGCGCGCGCAAAGAAATAAAACCTCTATCCTAGCAAAGACCGATCACCGTCCCGGCGGGCTAGTGGAGCTACTTTTGGCATTTAGAGACGAGGGTATAAATATCACCAAGCTAGAGAGCCGCCCGATAAAACAGCGCGAATTTAAGGCGAATTTTTATATAGATTTCGAGGGGCACATCGACGACGACAACGTCCAAAAAGCGATACAAAAAGCGATAAGCTACGGCCACGAAATCGCGTGGCTAGGAAGCTACGTCGCGTGGGAGGAATGAGATGAAATTTAACGAAAATTTAGCAAATTTGGTGAGCTACGAGGCAGGCAAACCTATCGAGCTAGTCGTGCGCGAATACGGCATCGACGCCAAAGACGTCATCAAGCTAGCCAGCAACGAAAACCCGTACGGCACGAGCCCTGCGGTAGTAAAAGCGATCGGCGAGATAGTAAATAAAATGCATCTTTATCCCGACGACAGCTACTTTGAGCTAAAGGCCGCGCTAGCTAGTAAATTTGGCGTTAGCGAAAAATCTATCGTTATAGGCTCGGGAAGCGATCAGATAATAGAATTTGCCGTGCACGCAAAGGCAAACGCAAAGAAGGGAATTTTAACCACGGGCATAACATTTGCTATGTATGAAATTTACGCTAAAGCAGCGGGCGCAAAGGTTTTTAAAACAAAGAGCAAAGAGCACGACCTGGGCGAGTTTTTGCAAATTTACAAGGCTAAAAAAGACGAGATCGGCGTGATATTTTTGTGCGTACCGAACAATCCTCTCGGAGGCTGCCTAGACGCCGAGGAAATTTATAAATTTTTAGAGCAGATTGACGCCGATACGCTCGTGGTTATCGACGGCGCGTATCAGGAGTTTGCTAAATTTAAAGACGCGAAAAAAGAGATAAAACCGCGCGAGCTCATAGCTAAATTTCCAAACGCGATATATCTGGGCACGTTTTCTAAGGCTTACGGCCTTGGCGGTATGCGCGTAGGATACGGCATCGGCGAGCAAAGCGTGATGAACGAGCTAGGTAAGCTAAGGGCGCCGTTTAACATAACGACGCTTAGTTTAAAAGCGGCTATCGAGGCGCTAAAAGACGAAGAATTCGTAAAAATGACGCTTGAGACGAACTTTGAGGAGATGAAAAAATACGAAAAATTTGCCGATAAGCACGGCATAAAGCGTCTACCTAGCTTTACGAATTTTATCGTTTTTGAATTTGAGCGTCAAAACGCGAGCGAGCTTGCTCAAAATCTGTTAAAAAAAGGTATAATTTTACGTGATCTAAAAGGCTACGGATTAAACGCGGTTCGCATAACGATCGGGCTGCCGAATCAAAACGACGTAGTTTTAAAACAAATCGAGGAAAATTTAAAATAAATGGATTTTAAAACCGCAGTTCAGCAAATCGGCCAGGTCTATCACAATCTCTCGTTAAGGCAGCGCCTAGTTGCCGCGGGCTCGATCATACTCGTGGTCGGGTTTTTAGTGTTTTTGAGCATTTACAAAAGCTCAAACGAAAACTACGACGGCTATAGCGTACTCTTTGAAAACACCTCTGCTGCGGACTCTGCGTTAATTATTCAGC
>NZ_CALIII010000059.1 GCF_938018145.1 uncultured Campylobacter sp. | reverse complement strand
AAATCATATCTCTTTACGTTTGCGGCATCGGCCGTCGTGGCCTTTTCGTTTAGCCTTTCTCTTCTGTATTCAGCCCCCAGACTTAGCGTGTTGTTATCAAAAAAATACGTTCCCTTGGTATTTAGCGTCGTCGTTTTTAGCGTGAGGTCTTGCTGGCCGCTCTCTTTCATATTATCGTGCATTAAAAAGCTTTCAAGCAGCAGCTTATCGTATTTGCCCGTATGCGAGAGCGAGGCGGTATATCCGCTCATCTTCTCAAAAGCCACGCTCGTGTTATCGCTAGCCGTGCGGTTTAGCGTCTTGCCTTCGGTGCGCTCGTATTTATTTACTACGCGGCGTAGATCCAGCGCTATTTCGTCGTTTTCGGTGGCGTTATACATGATTTTCGCGCCGAAATTTACGTCCTCGTTTTTGCGGTTCGTAAAGGCTCGCTCGTCTTCAAATTTGTGAAAATACCGCCCGTAAAGCGCGATACCTAGCACGTCCGGGATCACTGCGCCGTTTGCGTAAAAGCCGGTTTGGTAGTCGTCGTTTATCCCGCTTTTGCCCGCAAGCGTGTAGTAGCCGTTTACGTTACCGCTAAATTCGTTTGAAAAGCCCTTGGTGATGATGTTTATGACGCCTCCCATCGCATCCGAGCCGTATAGCGAGCTCATCGGCCCTCGCACGATTTCGATACGCTCGATCGTGTTTGCCGGCGGGAGGAAATTTTGAGCGCTACCGACCGCGCGAAGCCCTCTATACGCGCTATCGCTGGTTGCAGGACGGCCGTCTATTAAAATTTTAGTGTATTTTTGACCAAGGCCTCTCATCGTGATACCGCGCCTGCTAGCCGCCCCCAGCGTCGCGCCGAACACGCCCGGAGCGTCTTTTACGACGCTTTCTATATCTTGATGGTTGCGCCTGGCTATCTCTTTTTGCGAGATTACCGAAACGGAGGCAGGCGCGTCTTTGATATTTTGCTCAAAACCCGTCGCGCTAGTTACGGTAACTTCGTTTAGTTTCACTTCGTCGGCCGCCTGCGCGCAAGATAGCGCTAAGCAAGCTAGCATAGAAATTTTAGGCATACTTTTCACCTTTAGACTCCTTATTTAAATTTAAACCCTATTTTACTATAATCAGATAATTATTATCAATACTTAGGCAAACGGTAGAAGGATTTTTTATCAACGCTAAAAGGATAAAAAAGCAAATGAAAGTCGAATTTAAAGATATTTTACGAGCAAACGAGCAAGAAGTCGCGCAAAATTCGGTGCGCTACGGACAAAGCGCGTGGCAAGAGCAAAATAGAAAATGCAAGGTTGAGTTTTTTAAAGGGGCAAGTGGCGCAAGCTACTGCAGAAGCGAAATAATCTGCAACAAAAGCGTAAAAAGACGGCTTGAAAGAGGCGCTGGCTACTGCTTTTTGCTCTTTAACGACGCAAGAGGGGACGCCGGGCTTAAAGCGGGTAAAAAAACTTTTTGCCTAAAGGCCGGAGAGTTTTGGATGGGGCGCGTGGATAGCGGATTTGAGGGCATTTGCGAGTATCAAAGTAGCAGCTACGCCGGGCGATGCATCGTGCTAAAAAACGAGTTAGCCAGCGAGCTAGCGGCATTTAAAAATCTAGGCGAAGAAAACGAAATCTGCATCCAAACGGCTAAGATAAATTTAGCCCAAAGCCTGATTTTGCGGGAGCTTTTAGCCGCGAGCGAGTTTGAGGGCAAGATGCGCGAAATCTTTATGGAAGCTAAAATTTTAGAGCTAATCTACAAAAGCCTAGGCGCGCCTAAAACGCCCGAAGCCGATGAAAAAAAGCGCGATTTTAGCGACGAATACGTAAAAATTTTAAATAAAGCAAGGCAAATTTTACTAAGCGACGTCCAAAATCCGCCCAGCATAAAAGAGCTAGCCAGAGCGTGCGCGACGAATGAATTTAAGCTAAAAACGGGCTTTAAAAGCTACTTTGGCGATACGATCTACGGGCTGCTAGCAAGCGAGCGGCTAAACGCGGCAAAAAAACTTTTAGAGCGCGGAGACGTCTGCGTAAGCCAAGCCGCAAAAATCGTCGGATACGCCAGCGCTCCGCACTTTGCAAAGATTTTTAGAGAAAAATTCGGCGTTTTGCCGACGCAAATTTTAAAACAAAAGAAATTTTATACGTAAATTTAACGCTTGCGGAGCTTTGCGAGCGTTAAATTAAAATCAAACTTAAAGGTATCGGCGCGACTTTTTA
>NZ_CALIII010000058.1 GCF_938018145.1 uncultured Campylobacter sp. | reverse complement strand
TCAAGCGACGTAAGAGATACGGACTCTAGCTGAAGGCCGTTTTTAGATAGATCGGCTTCGATGGCATTTTTGACCTGAGAGCTAAATTCATCTCTTTTCTCGTGTAGCTCTTTCATCTCCATCGAGCTTGCCACCGAGCGGAGCGTGGCTATGAGCTTGCCTTCTATCAGCCCGGTTAGCTCTCTTAGATCGACCGTCTTTTTACCCAGCGTTTGCGCCGCGCGCGAGATAGACTCTCTATCCTCGCCCACTCTGATATAAAAATCAGCCGTGATATCCACGCGCATTCTATCTTTGGTTATGAAGCTATCGCTTTTAGAGCGAGCTACCGTGACCTTCATCGACTGCATATTTATGTCGATATAATCATGCAGTATCGGCAGTATCAGCGCGCCGCCGTCCACAACGACCTTTTCGCCGCCAAAGCCCGTTCGCACGAACGTAAGCTCCTTTGTCGTCTTTCGGTAAAGCCTTGAAAAGACGATACCCAAAATGATGATAGAAAAGAGTCCTATGCCGACAAATACGGCCAAAGAAGTCATCCCGTCAATGTTCATACTATTCTCCTTAGATTAAATTTACTGTTTTTTCTTGATGTAAAAGTTATTTTTATCGATCCTAACGATGAGCGCGATATCGCCTTTTACAAGCTCTTTTTCATCGGCAGCCCTTGCAAAAACGAAACGTTCTTTTCCGTTTTTATCCGCAACCTTAACGTCGCCGCCTTGCTCTTTGGTTATTTTATAGTCCTTTACTTCGCATTCGCAGCCAAGAAGCTCCTTTTTACTAAACGCAGCGCTTTGCACTTGAGGCAGGTATTTTGCCGCGAGCAGACTAACCCATCTAGTCCATGTCAAAGCGATAAAAAACGAAACCGCGGCGATAACCGCGCTCATATACCACGCAGGCGCCGCAAATCCATAAAAAACGCTAACGATAAAAAGCCCGCACGCTCCAAAACTCATAAGCAAAATCCCGTAAAAAACGGTGCTAGGCACGCCGCCTTTGTTCGCCCATGCTAGCAGCTCGGTACCGGGCGCGTCGATACCATCCACCCCGTCAAACAGGCCGTTTAACGGCTCAAGCACCGAAAATCCGGTCATCATCAAAATAACCTCAAGCAAGGCAAAAACTACAACGATAACCAGCGGAACGGAAAATATGAGGTTATTGCCGAGA
>NZ_CALIII010000057.1 GCF_938018145.1 uncultured Campylobacter sp. | reverse complement strand
GATAGACCCAAAAATGATAGAAGAATTTGACAAAGATATAAATTTCTACAAACAACACTGCCCCGACGAAAATGCAACGTTTAAAGACGCTAGAGCTTTTATAGTATGGGCAAATGATGAAAAAAAGATAAAAAAAATATATAGGTTTTTAAGTACATACAAAAGCGACTCGACCAAGGTGATTTACGTAGATAGTAACCGAAGTAAATCTAGTTCAAGCTCAAATTTGAAGTAAATAATCTCGGCGCAAAGACGAAGCCAAAATATAAATTCGGCCGAATGAAATTTGAGCTCGCGGCGGGCGTAAATTTAAAATTTAAGCAGGCAAATTTGACGAGAACGGACGTAAATTTGCCTGCTTAAATTTCAAATTTGACTAAATCTTGTTAGCTTCTAAAAAATGCGCCGCTTAGAGTGGTTAAAATTTAGCGTTGTGCGGCGGATTCAGCTCTAAACTACGGCATTTAAAGCGACTGCGAAAACCGCCCGAGATAAAAAGGCAAATTTAAAAAGCGGCGCGTTAGGGTAAATTTGCGCCTAACGCTCGCCTCGCGCCAAAAGCTTCGCCGTACGTCCGTTTTTTAGCACTTCTTTGAAAAATATCCGCAGCGCCTTTTGCTCCTTTGCGCCGATTTCGTAGCTGATAAATTTGAGATACCATTTGATATCATCCGCGCTGATGCCCCTAGTTTGGGCGTATTTGGCGAGGATGTAGTTTGGGATTTTGACATTTGCTCGCAAAAACTCGCGCGCCAGCCGCTCATACGCGCCGCGCCCCTTCACGCAGGAAAATCGCCCGAAAACAAACGGCAAGCCCGTCCGCTCGCGCCACGCCCGCCCAAGGTCGTAAAACGCCTCCTCGCCCTCCCGCAGATACGCCTTTAGCGCGCGGTCGCCGATGAGCACCTCGCCCTCAAGCCCCAGTACTTCGGCTAGCGCGTTTGAGCTAGCAGACGCAGGGTCGGGACGCGCGGAGGTGCCCTTTCGCACGAGCACGCTTTTGACGTCGCCTTTTGCGACGATGCCTAGGCTCACTTTTTTGTAGCGTTTTTTGCGGCTTTCGATACTAGAGACCACGGCGGCGTCGATCCTGCGGCAGCGCAGATCGCGGTTTAGTTTGCTAGGCACGCCCTTTTTAAATTCGATGATTTTTTTATCCTGCGAGCTTAGGCGCGAGCGCTTTAAAAATACGTGAAAAGGAAGCAAATTTAGATAATCAATCTTGCCAAAAATCATAAAAACTC
>NZ_CALIII010000056.1 GCF_938018145.1 uncultured Campylobacter sp. | reverse complement strand
GTGCGCTCGACGTGTTTTAAAAACTGCACGCCAAGCCCGCGCCCTTCGCTTGCGCCCTCGATGATGCCCGGGATATCGGCCATGACAAAGCCGCTGTACTCATCAACCTCGACGAGACCGAGCTTTGGCGTGAGCGTGGTAAACTCGTAGTTTGCGATCTGCGGTTTGGCGTTTGAGACGGTCGAGATTAGCGTGCTTTTACCGACGTTTGGAAAGCCCACGAGCCCCACGTCGGCGATGAGTTTAAGCTCCAGTCGCACCTCCCGCGTTTCGCCCTCAAGGCCTTTTTGCGCGTATTCGGGGGCTTGATTGATCGAGCTTTTAAAGTGCACGTTGCCAAGCCCGCCTTTGCCGCCTTTTAAAAATAGCTCGCGCTGCCCCTCGCTAGTTAGGTCGCAGAGTAGCTCGCCCGTCTCGGCATCCAGCACCGCGGTGCCGGGAGGCACGATGAGCTCTAGGTGCTCGCCTCTTTTGCCGTGCATTCTGCGCCCCGTGCCCGCCTCGCCGTTTTGCGCGCGCATGGCCTTTTTGCCTTTATAAGCCGCTAGCGTGTGGGTATTGTTGTCGGCAACGAAATACACATCCCCGCCGTCGCCGCCGTCGCCGCCGTCCGGCCCGCCTAAAATCACGTGCTTTTCGCGGCGAAAGCTCACCGATCCGGCCCCGCCGTGACCCGAGCTTAGAGTTAAATTTACGCTATCTATAAACATTTTTTGCCTTAGTTTTTAAATTTTATTCTATTATTTTTAGTTTGTTATTTTGCGAAATTTTCGGATTATATCGGTTTATTAATTAAAATTCGATTTGCCGCAAAGTTTAAACGATTTGCCATGCACCGTTATTTATGCGGATCGTTTGCGGTAAATTTTCGCGGTTTGGATCAAATTTCAGGATTTGACGAATAGAGCGACGATCGTTTCTAATACGAGATTTTTTGATAAATTTTAAATCTTTTCTAAGAGAGTTGGGATAGCGAAGCCGTTTTGAGCGAGAAAAACTTTTAGATTTCATGAAAATTGAGTTACTTTAAAAAAGGGGCTTTCGCCCCAAAGATTACGCAGCAGGATAAACTGAAACTTTTTTTCTATTTTTATCTAGTCTTTCGAATTTAACGAAACCGTCGATTAGTGCGAAAATCGTGTGATCTTTGCCTAGACCGACGTTGCTGCCCGCGTGAGTAGCGGTACCGCGCTGGCGGATGATGATGTTGCCCGCGCGAACGAATTCGCCGCCGAATTTTTTAACGCCTAAGCGTCGTCCGATGGAATCTCGGTTATTCTGGGTTGAGCCTTGACCTTTTTTGTGTGCCATTTCTTATCTCCTTAAGCTGCGATACTTACGACTTTTACGCGTGTAAACTGTCTTCTAAAACCGCGTTTTAGTTTTGAGTCTTTGCGTCTGCGTTTTTTGTAAATAACGACTTTTTTATCCTTGCCCTCGTTTACGACTTCAAGAACGACTTTCGCACCCTTTACGAACGGCGCGCCTACCTTTACTTCACCGTCGTTTACGCACAAAACGTCCGTAATCTCGACTGATGATTTTGCTTCAGCACTGAAATGGTCAAGCTTAAGATATTCGCCTTCGCTGACGCGATACTGCTTGCCGCCGTGCTTAAATATAGCGTATTTTGACATACTCTACCTTTCTAAATTTGGTAAGACCAAAAAGCGCTTTTGGATTTCAAAAGACTTGGGGAGCTTTGTTGGTTGTAAGAGACGGATGATACCCAAAAATTTATAAATTT
>NZ_CALIII010000055.1 GCF_938018145.1 uncultured Campylobacter sp. | reverse complement strand
TCTCGGGCTCACCGTAAACCGCCGCGGTGGAGCTAAAGATAAATTTATTTACGCCGTACTCTTTGCAATAGGTCAAAATTTTAGCGACGTTTGCGGTGTTGTTTAGGTAATATTTTAGCGGATCTTGCGTGCTTTCAAAAACCTCGATAAATGCGGCAAAATGGATAATCGCGTCAAATTTGCCCTCCGCAAAAATCCCGCTTAGATCATCTTCTAAATTTGCCTTTACGAACTTAAATTTACCGATTTTTTCGAGCGCGTCAAGCGCCTTTGTAGTGCCTTTGCAGAGATTATCCACGACCGTTATCTCGTGTCCGCCTTGCTTTAAAAGCGCCTTTAGCACGTGAGAGCCGATGTAGCCCGCTCCGCCTGTTATTAAAATTTTCATAAATTCCACCTCATTAAATTTTAGATTTTGGATTTTATCATAAAAGATAAAAAGGTAAAATAAAAATGCGCAGCCGGCCGTCATGGCGACCCAAAAGACACCTACGTCAAAGCCCTTGTCGCGCGCGTATAAAAGTAGCATCAAAAGACAAAGCGCGGAGCCGACTTCTTTGTGGACGGTATGCACGAGCTCAAATTCGCACAAAATTTTCTCGTCGGCATCAAGTTTCATCCACTTTGGCGCCGCTAAATTTTCATCCTCGTTCATTTTTCCCTTCCTTTGCGCAGTCAAATTTACGCCGAAATTTTTAAATTTAAACGTAAGTTTAGGCCTTGCACATCAAATTTCGCTGTATTTAAGCACGCAAAAGCCGCTAGCTCAAATTTTCCCGCGATCTTTTATTTTTATAGTAGCTGCCGACCTCGCTAACGACGATGCCAAAGAGTATGAGCCCGGCTCCTGCTATCTGCACGCCGCTTAGTATCTCGCCGCCGACGAAATACCCCACTATCCCGGCACTTACCGGCTCAAAGGTAAATATGAGCGAGGTTTTAACGGGCGTCGTGTAGCGCTGCGCTGCGGTTTGCACGAAAAACGCCAAAACCGTCGCAAACACCGACGTCACCGCGACCGCGACGAAAAATGCTTCGTCCAAAACGGGCACGACGCCTCGAGGCTCGAAAATCTGCGCCGCAACGAAACAAAGCGCCGCCACGGCCGCAAACTGCGCGCTCACCATCCAGTACAGCTCGCATCTGCGCACCAAAACGCCCGTGAAAATGATATGTAGCGCAAAACCCAGCGCGCAAACGACGCTAAGCCCCTCGCCGACGCCAAAACCCAGCTCGCTGCCCGTTAGAAAATAAAGCCCCGCCGCCGACAAAAACGCGCCGATAAAGGCATAGACTACGACCTTTTGTCCGAAAAACGCGAGCGCGATAAAGGGCGTAAAAACGGCGTTTAGTCCCGTGATAAAGGCGACGGTGGAGCTTGGGGCGTATTTGAGAGCGAAGGTCTGAAGCGTGAAGGCCGCGAACAAAAGCGCGCCTAAAAATGCGCCGAATCTTAACGAATTGCGGTCGATCTTGCGCGTAAATTTGAGGCTTATGAGCGCCATCAAAACGGCCGCGATCAAAAATCGCCAAAACAAAAGCGTAAAAACGCCGTTTGTCTTTAGCGTCTGCGCCATCGGCAAAAACGTCACGCCCCAGACCACCGCGATCACGAACAGCGCGAGGTCGGCCTTAAATTCGGTTGATTTTTTCATCTGATTTCTTTAGCTAAATTTAAGGGGCAAATTTAACGCAATTTGACTAAATTCGGGCTTTATCGCGTCAAATTTGAGAGTCGCCGCCCTTTTTGCCAGCTGGCGAAACGGAGATAAATTTAAATGGGATAAAATCGCCGCGAGAGTAAATTTGGCGGCGATTTGATAAATTTGATTTTACGGCAGGTCGGCACTTTGAGCAAAACGCCAAGCAAAACCGCCGAAATTTAGGCTAAATTTTCCTTTTTAGCGCGCAGGTAGCTGCCTATCTCGCTGATCAAAACTCCGACCAAGATAAGCGCCGCGCCGCAAAGCCTGTACGCGCTGATGTCCTCGGCGCCGATGAAATACCCCATCGCTCCTGCGGTTACGGGCTCGAGGGTGAAAAATATCGCCGTTTTAACGGGCGTTGTAAATTTTTGCATCAAGGCCTGCGCGAAAAACGCAAACGCCGTGCCCAGCACGCCCACGACTAGCATCGCTATGATAAACGCCTTGTCCACGACGGGCGCGATTTTAGCGTCCTCAAAAACCAAAATAGCCGCAAAACAAAGCGCGACTAGGGTTAAAATTTCAAAATAAACCATATTTACGAGGTTGCATTTTTGCACCAAGCGGTTTGTTAGCACGATGTGAAAAGAGTAGGCGCACGCGCAAACCAGAGCCAAAATTTCGCCCAGCCCAAAGCCCACCTTCGTATCGCCTATCATATAAAGCCCCGCCACCGCAAACGCCACGCCCACATACGCGTAAGAGTAAATTTTATGCCTAAAAAGCCCCGCCGCGATAAAAGGCACCAAAGCCACGTTTAGCCCGATGATAAAGGCCACGGACGAGGTGTCGGCGTACTTAAACGCGAAAGTCTGACTGACAAATCCCGCGAACAAAAACAAGCCCAAGATCACGCCCGATTTTATATCAGGCGCGCTTACGTCTTTTAGCTTTTTATAAAATATCGCGCCAGCTATGATCGCCGCTAGCAAAAATCTCCAAAACAAAACGCCAAAAACCCCGTTGGTCGCAAGCGCTAGCGAGGTAGGCAGATAGCCTAGACCAAAGACTATCGCAACAAATATCATGCCTACGTCGGCGCGAAATTCCAAACTATTTTTCACCGTTTTCCCTTATGATTTTACTTAAAAATTCCCTGCAGGATCTTCGTGCCCTGCTCGACCGCGCCGCCTCTTAGCGAGCTTTCTTTCTCGCTCATCACGTTAAAGAGCCCGTCTAGCGTCTTGCGCGTGATGTAGTCGTTTAGATCCTCGTTTTCCTGCGGTATGTATTCGCCAGCACCCATGCTAGTTGCGATGCCTTTTAGCTGCTTTGCGGCGTCTGATTTTGCCAGCGCGCTACCCGCGACAAACGAATTTAGCCCGTTATACGCGGTGGCAAAGGTATTATCGCTCATCATTTTGGTAATGATCGGCTTAAACACGGCTTGCAGCTTCTGGCTCGAGTTTTGTTGCAAAAACTTCGTAAAGCTATCCTTGCCGCCTTCTAGCACCTTTTTCACGTCCGCGTCGCTCATGTTTTTTATCACGCCCGAAAATACGTCCGCAGCTCCCGGCACGGCCGCGCTTGCGGCGTTGTTTATCGAGGTTACCATCTCGTTAGCCCACTTTTCGCCGCCTACTTTTTTAGCCAAATTTGCCGCCGTTTCTAGGCTCTTTGGCAGCGGGATTTTAGCCGTGGCGTTTTTTAAAAATCCTCCGTTTGATAGCTCCTTGACGGCCGCATTTAGAGCCGAGCTGACCGCGCTTTTGTAGTCGCCCGAGTTTGCCGCGCCCAGTATCTGCGCGCCTTGATTTAGCGTTTCTTTATTTAGCGCGTCCTGCCAGCCTGCTGCGTGCGCCGAAGCTGCGAGCAAAATAGCGCATAAGATCAAACTTTTTTTCATCGTTTTTTCCTTAAAGTAAAATTCGGCGGTTATGATATTAAATTTCAGCTTTTAAACGGGTAAATTTGGCCTTTTTAGAGCGAATTTACCCGCATTTTTACGGCACGGCGGCTTAAATTTGCAAAATTTAAATCGCAAATTTGAGCCGTGATTTAAGGGCTAAATTTAAGCGCAAATTTATAAGCCCCGTTCGTCTTTGCGGCGGGCGATTTGGGGCGTCAAATTTGGATGTAAATTTGAGCGAGATTATCCGCAAGAAGTAAATTTTAAGCTAAAATTAGCCTTTTTGAAAGGACGAAATGGAGCTTTTACTTCTCTCTATCGCGCTTGCTATGGACGCGGCGGCGCTTAGCATCGCAAACGGCGCAAAATACCGCAACCTCGCGCTATCAAAGATTTTATTTATCGCATTTGTTTTTGGATTTTTTCAGGCTGCGATGCCTCTTGCGGGCTATTTTTTGGGCGCGGCGTTTGCTAGATTTATCGCGCAGATTGATCACTTTATCGCGTTTGCGATTTTGGGCTTTTTGGGCGTAAAGATGATCCGCGAAGCCTGTAGAAACGAACCCTGCGAGGCCGTGAGCCTTGATACGAAGACGCTGCTCTCAGGCGGATTTGCCACCAGTATCGACGCGCTAGCCGTGGGCGTGACGCTGAGCTTTACGGCCGCGGACATCTACTTTAGCGCCGCTGTTATCGGGATAGTTTGCTTCGCGCTTAGCGTCGCGGCGTTTTACGTCGGTAAATTTGCGGGAGAGTTTTTGGAGCAAAAGGCGCTGATTTTAGGCGGCGCGATCCTCATCGGACTTGGTTTTAAAATCCTAATCACGCACCTTTTTGATCACGGGTTTTTGAGTTAAATTTAATGCTTTGCGCTAAAATTTAGAAATCAAAACGCTGTTCTTAAGCCAAATTGTAAATAAAAATGCGGCGAGTCAAATTTAACCCAAAATCTCGCTCGCAACATAAAAACAAGCGTAAAATTTAGGTCAAATTTAACCTCTACCGCCGTAAAGCACCACGCAAGCGCCAAGCAAGCAAATCGCGCCGCCGATTAAGTCCCATTTCGTAAAGGCTTGCTTTTCTACAAAATGTAGCCAAAGCAGCGATGAGACGATATAGATGCCGCCGTAGACGGCGTAAGCACGTCCGGCGAAGTCTAAATTTACTCGCATCAAAATATAAGCAAACGCCGCGAGCGACGCCCCGCCGAGCCCCAAAAACAGCGCATTTTTGCCCAGCCTAAAATACGCCCAAAAGCCAAAGCAGCCAAAAATCTCAAAAAACGCTGCCGCAAAATAAAGCAAGATTTCTTTTAGCAAAGCCCGTCCAGATCGATATCGATGCCGACGGGGCAGTGGTCAGAGCCCGTGATATCGCTTAGGATAAACGCGTCTTTTAGGCGGTCTTTGAGGCTTGCCGAAATGAAAAAATAATCG
>NZ_CALIII010000054.1 GCF_938018145.1 uncultured Campylobacter sp. | reverse complement strand
ACCTCTTTCGCGACTTGCTCCAGCTCCTTGCCTTCGACGTCGATTATGAGATCGGCGACGCTTTTATACATCTTTTTTCTCTCGTCAAAAAGCTTTTTTGCTGCGTTTAAATCCTTTAAAAGCGGGCGCTTGGCGTAGTGCATCTGCGCTTCGCCGCTCTCGTCTATACGCTTTAAAATCGCCTCAAAACTTGATTTTAGATAGATGATTTTGCCGATTTTTTTAAGGCCTTTGACCTTTGCAAAGCCGCCGCCAGCCGCTATTACCGAGGATTTTACGTTTTTGGCCAGCTTTTTAGCGAGTTTTGCCTCGCATTTTCTAAAATACTCCTCGCCTTTTTTCTCGAAAATTTCTTTAACTTTTAAATTTTGCTCGCTTTCGATCAGCTCGTCGGTGTCTAAAAACAGCTTGCCCGTTTTTTTCGCGATATGCCTTGCTACCGTGCCTTTGCCAACGCCCATAAAGCCGATGAAAACTAAATTTTTACTCACTTTTTCCCTCGTTTTCCTCGTCCGAGCCGCTGCGATTTTTCGGGATCAGCACGATTGGAGTGCCTGATAGATCAAATTTTTCGCGTAGCTTGTTCGTTAGGTAGCGTTTGTAGCTAAAGTGCAGGGCGCGCGGACGGTTCATTACTAGCGCGATTTTTGGCGGCGCGAAACCAAACTGCACCGCGTAGTAAATTTTCACGCTTTTGCCCTTTTCGCGCGGTATCGGGTGCGCTTTTACCGCCTCTTCGATAGCTTCGTTTAGCCTTGCGGTTTGGATTTTTTGCGTGTAGTTTTTATAAACTTCTAATATCAGCGGGTAAATTTTATGCACTCTTTTGCCGCCCAGAGCCGAAACGCTGATGATCGGCGCGTAGGCTAGAAATTTAAATTTATCCCTGATCTCGCGGCTAAATTTATCAAAATCTTCCTCGCTTTTGTCCCATTTGTTTAGCACGATGATGACGCCGAGCTCAAATTTAGCCGCAAGGCCTGCTATACGCTCGTCAAGCTCGGTTAGCGGCTCGGAGCTATCAAGCACCAAAAGCGCGATGTCGGCGAGCTCTAGCGCAGACTCCGTGCGGTTTAGCGCGTATCTTTCGATACCCTCTATCTTGCCGCGTTTTCTGATGCCCGCGGTATCGACGAACTCAAAAACCCTATCCTCATAGACGAAAGTCTCGTTTACCGGGTCTATCGTCGTGCCGGCTATGTCGCTCACGACCGCGCGTGACTCTTTTACTAGCGCGTTTAGTAGCGAGCTTTTGCCGACGTTTACGCGTCCGATGATGCCTACTTGGATATTTTTGCGCTCGTAGTCCTCGCGAGCCGATATTTCCTTGACCACCTCGCCGTTGTCGCCGAAATTTTCTAAAAACTCATCCAGGTCCTCGCCGACGTCGGGGCGGATCTCGTCTTTTAGCTGTTTATAGATCCAGTCCGCTAGCTCGTCGATGCCCGCGTTGTGGCTGACCGAGATAGCAAAGCTCGTTTTTGCACCGAAATTTACAAACTCGTAGCTTCGCAGCTCGTCTTTTTTACTATCGACTTTATTGATTACGAGCGCGGTCGGTAAATTTAGCTTTAAAAGCGCGTAGTATAGGGCTTTATCCTCGTCGCTAGGCATCATTTTGCCGTCGACCATAAAGATGATGGCGTCCGAGCTTCTAGCTTCGGCTAGGGTTTTTGCCTTGACGTTTTTAAAGAGCTCGCTACTATCGTCCAGTCCGCCGCTGTCGATCAAAACGCAGCTTCTATCGTAAATTTCTATGATTGTTTTGTTTGTATCTCGCGTCGTACCGCTAACGTCGCTAGTGATAGCTA
>NZ_CALIII010000053.1 GCF_938018145.1 uncultured Campylobacter sp. | reverse complement strand
GAGTTTCGGTGCTAGGAGCTTGCAGGCGGCCTACGCAATGGCAAAGGCTAGCGAGTTCGTCGCAGAGGGCATAAAGCCCGAAAACATCGCCGTTATCTTGCCCGACGAGAGTTTTGCCGAGATCTTGCGCCTGCACGACCGCGGCAAGATGTTTAACTTCGCTATGGGCGAGAGCTTCACGCGCACGCGGTTTTTTCAAATTTTAAAGTGCATAGTAACCGCGATAAACGACAAAATCCGTGTAAATTTGAGCGAGGATAACTATAAAAATTTCAACGAATTTGAGTTTAATCTCCATGAATTTGGCGTTAGCGGCGAGCTGTTTGAGAAATTTAAAAACGGCTTTGAGGCGCCTTGCTCGTTTGAGGATTTTAGGGCGCTGATGGAGGAGATTTTGGCGCTTGAGAGCGACCACGCAGCAGCGCAAAAAACGCGCGAGGAGCTATTTTACGCGCAGAGTTTGGCGCGATATTTTAGCTTTACGCTGCGTCAAATTTGCGAGATATTTTTGATAAAGCTAGCCAGGCTTAGGCTTGATCACGTAGGCGGCGGCAAGATCGGCGTGATGGGCGTTTTGGAGAGTCGCGGACTAAAATTTGAGGGCGTCATAGTGCTTGATTTTAACGACGATTTAGTGCCAAAGCGCAGCGTAAACGAGATGTTTTTGAGCTCGCGCGTGCGGCAAAAAGCGGGTCTCATCGGCTACGTCGACCGCGAAAATTTGCAGAGATTTTACTACGAGAGCCTAATCGGCGGCGCGAAAAAAGCGGCGATATGCTACGCGGCAAACGAGGAGAAAATCGCGTCGAGATTTCTCGGCGAATTTAACGCCGTGGAGGACGCGAGATACGGCGACGAGAGCTATGCGGCGCTGTTTAACGGCGAATTTGACGCGGAGGCTGATTTTGCGGAGGAGCAAAAAATTGAGGGCGAGATTAACCCGAGTCTTGACGAAAAGAACGAGGCTAAGCCAGGTCAAATGAAAATCGCCAAAGAGCGGAGTTTGTTTGAATTTGACGAAGCGGACGGCGAGCTAAATTTAGCCGACAAATTTGACGAAAACGCGGCGCAAAACAAAACGCCGAGCGAAAAACAGCAAGCCGTAAATTTGATAAATTTCACGCGAAAAACGCCCGCAAAGCCTAAAATTTTCGAGCAGGATATCATCGTCAAGCACGATTTTTTCGCTATCCCGCTCTCTTTTAGCAGGCTAAACACCTATTTGCAGTGCCCGCGGCGGTATTATTACAGATATATTTTGAACGTAAAGCCGCCCGTGATGCCGCAAACCGCGTCCGCGGCGGACTTTGGCAACTCGCTGCATAGGGCGCTTTTTGAGTATTACTTTAAATTTGAGAGGTTTGATCTCGCTAAATTTGAAACGGTGCTAAGAGAGCTAAACACGCCGCCGCTAGAGCGCGAGATAACGATGATAAAGATGCAGAAATTTGGGGCCGTAGAGGACGCCAGATATGAGGACGGATGGCGCGTGCAGGGGCTTGAAAAAGAGCTTGATAGCGTCTTTGCGGGCGTGCGCATAACGGGTAAAATCGACCGCATAGATGGGCGCGGCGATGAGCTAGCGGTGATTGATTACAAAAGCGGAAATTTCGACGCCAAATCGCTGCAACTACCCTTTTACGAGGCGCTCGTGGGTAGGCCTTGCGAGGGGTACTTTTACGATCTTAAAGATAACATGAACTTGGTGGTGGGCGAGGCTAGCACGGAGGCGCTTGCAGAGGCGATCGAGCAGCTAAAATCCATCAACAACACGCCGATAAATTTCGGGGAGGCGAAGGGCGCGATGAGCGAATACGAAGACTATAAAATTTTAGTGAAAGGCGAGCTATGAAGCCGTTTTTGGCCCTCGAGGCGAGTGCGGGCAGCGGCAAGACCTTTGCGCTTAGCGTGCGTTTTATCGCGATTTTGCTATCAGGCGCCGACGCGCGCGAGATCACGGCGCTGACCTTTACCAAAAAGGCCGCCAACGAGATGAAAGAGCGCATCGTGCAGACCTTTTTGCGGCTCGAGGAAAAGGGCGCGGAACTAGCCGAGCTGGAGCAAATTTTGGGCGCGAGCAGGGATGAAATTTTAGCCATGCGCGACGCGCGGGCGACTCATTTTTTAGAAAGCGATCTAAAAATCGGCACGTTTGACTCGTTTTTCGTCGGCATTTTACGCAGCTTTTGCCTAAATTTGGGACTAAGCGCGGATTTTGAAGTGAGCGAAAATTTAAACGAGCTACAGCGGGGCGAGTTTGTCGCGAGCGTGAGCAAGGATATGCGGCTACTAAAAGCGC
>NZ_CALIII010000052.1 GCF_938018145.1 uncultured Campylobacter sp. | reverse complement strand
GCAAAGACGACTTTTTGCACAACCAAACCGCGATATTCGGGGCAAATTTCGCAGTCGCTCTCATCTGCTGCGCCTTTTTTGCGATCAAAGCCCAGACGCCCGGCTACCGCTCGCAAAATATCTACCTCATCGACCTGCGCAGCGGCCGCAAGCTCGGTTTCGCACGCGTTTTGCTCCGCTACATCTGCTTTTTGCTCTCAGGAGTTAGCGTCGTCGGACTTTGCCTCTGCTTTTTTCGCAAAGACGCGCTAAATTTACACGATCTACTCACGCACTCGGCCGCCGTTTGCAAAAAAGCCGAGTAAATTTAACTCGCTCTTGGCAAATTTGAGCCCAAATTTGACGACAATTATTTCGGCGCAACCCACCTTGCTCTACTTAAAGCTCAAATTTGATCTAGCATTTTTGCGGTGCGGGTTTTGCAGACTAGCTTCGCATCTCGCCTCAAAGGCAAAATTTGACGCCTCCGCCGCCCCGTCAAATTTAAATCTTTAAACCAAATTTCGTTACAATCGCCCCCGACAAGGAAAAATATGCAAAAAATAATGGGATTTACGAGAACGCGGGAAAACGCGGAGAAAAAAGGCGCGCTGATACCTAGCGACTTCACGCACGCGGCCATCATCGGAGAAACGGGCAGCGGCAAGACGACGGCGATGATATATCCGAATTTGCTTGACCGCATGCAAAACGGCTACGCGGTGTTTGCAGTGGATTATAAAGGCGGCGAGAGCGCCAAAATCAAGGCTCTAGCGCGCAGAGCGGGCCGCCTAAAAGACGTCGTGAGCGTGGGTGCAAGGCTGGACGCGCCGATAAATCTCATCGCCTCGATGAAGCCGCGGGACTTTAAAAACTGCGTGAAAAAGCCGATGGAATCAAGAGAGAAGTTTTGGGAGGAGTTTGGCTCGAGCATCGCGACGGAGTTTTTTAAGGTTTTAAAGGCGCTTAAAATTTTCGCTAAAAAAATCACGCCGCTAAACGACTGCTACACGGATGCCTTTTACGCCGACGTGCGCACGCTAGCGCGGGATTTTACCTTTGACGTGGCGACGATACTGCGCCTCTCGCAAGACCTAGAAAAGATGCTCGAGTTTAAAGACGCGCTGAGCCTCATCTGCGACAATCTCGACTCCTCGACGCTAAATTTCACCCGCGAAACGATAATGATAAACCGCGCGTTTTTGGCCACCGCGGACGAGTTTTTGGACGCGACGAGCCGCTACAAGGACATCGGCGACGAGCGCACGAGGGATGATTTTCGCAACTACTCGATGATGATGTCGCCGTTTCTAGGCCTCATGAACGACGACTCGCTAAACGGCGACGGCGAGGGCGCTGCGGGCGACGCGAGTATCGTAGGGCTGCTAAATAGCGGCAAGATCGTGATATTTAACGCCGCAAGCTGCGACAAAAGCGCGCTGAGCTTCCTGCTAAACAGCTTTCTGCCCGAGCTTTTAAAGCGCGTAACGATGAAGCAAAAGAGGCCTATTAGCCTATTTCTCGACGAGTCGGCGAAGCTGCTGAGCGAAAACACCGAGCTAAACGAAGAGATCCTGCGCGAGTGCGAGGTGGAGCTGGTGCTGGCGTTTCAAAACGAGTTTTTACTCAAACGCGCGATCGGCGGCACGGCGTACGAGGCGCTGATGGGCAACCTCACCAACCGCTACTTCATGCGCAACAAGGACGTCGTGAGGCTGGGCGGCAGCGAGGTGGACTGCTCTACGCTGGAGAAATTCGAGTGCGTGCTAGAGGGCGACAAGATCGCGCTGGAGCCTATTTTCATAGACGAAGCGGAGTGTCTGCAAGCGCAGCTGGAGTTTGAGCGCGAGAACCGCCTGCACGAGCGACTGCTGGGCAAAATTTACGAAAACCGCGTGATAGAGTTTGACGAGGAGATCGTCGACGACGGCAAAATCTGGGTGCGCGACGTGGATACGGGCGAGCGAGAGTGCGTGTTTTTCAGCGACGAGGTGCTGGATATCCGCCCGCAAGATATCTATAAACGCCCGCCAAATACCGGCGGCTACAACATCTCGCTCGAAGACGGCACGGACGACGCGCAGATAAGCTTTAGGTAAATTTGACGGTGACTAGCAGGCAGCTACGAGTTAAATTTGACTGAGCTAGCGAGCAAATTTGACCGCAAATTTAGGTCAAATTTGAAGATCGGTGTAAATTTAAACGGCA
>NZ_CALIII010000051.1 GCF_938018145.1 uncultured Campylobacter sp. | reverse complement strand
ACCAGCGACCCCTTCATTAAAAGTGAAATGCTCTACCGACTGAGCTAACAAGACAAATGGCGCAGCGGACGGGGCTCGAACCCGCGACCTCCGCCGTGACAGGGCGGCATTCTAACCATCTGAACTACCGCTGCACCTAAAATGGTGGTCGCTATAAGACTCGAACTTATGACATCCACCTTGTAAGGGTGGCGCTCTACCAACTGAGCTAAGCGACCAAAAAGACTAAATCGTGGCGACCCTTAAAGGATTTGAACCTCTGTTGCTACACTGAGAGAGTAGAGTCCTGGGCCACTAGACGAAAGGGTCTATGTAAAAAATGGTGTCCTGTGCTGGACTCGAACCAGCGACCCCTTCATTAAAAGTGAAATGCTCTACCGACTGAGCTAACAAGACATTTTTCAAAAAACGAAACGTGATTATATATAAAAAAGGCTGATTTGTCAAGACAAAAAGCCGCTGTTTTTCAAATTTGGCCTCAAATTTGATTTATTTTGACAAATTTTGCATTCGTCAAAAACGCATAAAAAGTCAAATTTGGCCCAAAATTTAAAAAGGTCAAAATTTGACTGAAAAACTAAAAGGGGATTTTATAGCCCCTTAAATTTAGCAAGAAAAGCAAGTCTTAAACTCATACGGAGTAGGGCGTGCTTCGTACGGCCATACTTGACTCTCAAATTTATAATGCTGATACGCGTTTATAAACGTCGAAGTCATGATCGGGCGCAGGTATTCGTTGTCGCGAATTAGCGCCTCTAGGCTGCCTCTTAACGTGTGAGGAAGCTGCTCGATACCGCGCTCGCGGATCTCGTCAAGCGTGAGCTTAAATAAATTTTCGTCCATCGGACCGACCGGCTCCATCTTGTGTTTTACGCCGTCAAGTCCAGCCATCAGCATCGCTGAAAAGGCCAAATACGGGTTTGCAGTTCCGTCAGGGAAGCGCATTTCGGCGCGGACCGATTTTTCTCCCGAGCCGTACGGGATACGGATCGAGGCGGAGCGGTTTTGGCTAGAGTATGTTAGTATTGACGGAGCTTCAAAGCCCGGTATTAGGCGTTTGTAGCTGTTTGTGCTCGGGTTTGTAAACGCCGCAACGCTCCTTGCGTGTTTTAGGATTCCGCCGATGTACCAGCGCGCAAAATCGCTTAAATTTGCGTATTTTCCCTCACCGTAGAATAAATTTTTGCCGTCTTTCCATACAGACTGATGCACGTGCATGCCGCTGCCGTTGTCGCCGTAGAGCGGTTTTGGCATAAACGTCGCAGTTTTTCCGTTTAGGTGAGCGACCATTTTGACGACGTATTTGTAAATTTGCACGTTGTCGGCGGCCTCGAGAAGGGTTCCGAATTTAACGCCAAGCTCGCCTTGTCCTTGCGCGACCTCGTGGTGTCCTAGCATGACTTCGAGGCCAACTTGTTCTAAAACCTGCATCATCTCGGCACGCAGATCGACCATGCTATCGGTCGGTTGCGTCATCAGATAGCCGCCTTTTCTTCTTGGGCGGTGACCGGTGTTGTAGCTATCTTTAAAGTCTCTAGCGTCGTTCCACTCGCCTTCTTCGCTATCTACTTCAAACATCGCGCAGTTTGGGCTGTCTACTATTTTTACGTTATCAAATATAAAAAACTCATTTTCCGGCCCAAAATACGCCACGTCGCCCATGCCGCTCTCTTTTACGTAGGCCATGGCTTTTTTGGCTATCGAGCGCGGGCATTTTTCGTAAATTTGACCCTTGTAAATGTCGTAAATATCGGCAAAAACCACGACCGTAACGTCGGCGGTAAAAGGATCCAAAAAAGCGCTGGTCGCCTCAGGGCACATCAGCATGTCGCTTCTTTCGATCGGTTGCCACCCTCCTAGCGAGCTCGCATCCATCGGTATTCCGTTTACGAAGTGATCTTTTTCTACGAATTTTATGTTATAAGATATGCTGTGCCAAGCGCCGTTCATATCGGTAAATCTAAAATCCACGAATTTAACCTCGTGTTCTTTGCAAAAATCAAAAAAATGATCGACGCTTTTTACGAATTTTCCCATTTTTCGCTCCTGTGTTTATTGATTTCGTAATTTTATCATAAAATTTTACTTTTAAGATTAATTTAAATAATTTTTTCTACCCGATCTAAAATTTTACAAATTCTCTATCACGGTTTTTAAATATCGCGCACTTGCTAAATCCCAAATTTCTAGCGATTTGCTCGCATTTTTCGCCGTTTAGACCGACTTGATCTTTTGCGTGTGCGTCCGAGCCAAACGTAATAGGTATGTCTTTTTCGGCGATCATTTCTAGCAAATTTACGCTCGGATACTGCTCTCCGATCGGTTTTCTAAAGCCGGCCGCATTTATCTCCACCGTCAAATTTGCCTTTTTTATAGCCTCGATTGCGTCTTTGGCCAGGAGTCTAACGTCGGTTTTTGGCATAAATTTAAATACTTTTAGCAAGTCTACATGCCCGACGATGTCAAATTTGCCCGACTTTGCCATCTTTTCTACGCAGTAAAAATAATCCCGCCAAATTTGATCTATGTCGCGCTTTTTATATTCGCCGATAAATTCGGGATTATCAAAGCCCCAGCCGCCCAAAAAATGCACCGAACCGATTAGGTAATCAACCTTGCGCGCTAAAACCCGCTCGTCCATAAAGCCCTCTAAAAAATCGACTTCGTAACCGAGCAAAATTTTGATCCGTCCGTCAAATTCGTCTCTGAGGCGCAAAATTTCGCTCTCGTAAAAGGGCATTTGCGAAAAATTCATACGGTACGCTTCGTCAAATTTCATCGGCGCGTGATCGCTAAAACCAAAATACTCGCAGCCCGAATTTATCGCGCTTAAAACGTACTCTCTGGGCTCATCTACGGCGTGTTTGCAAAGCGGCGTGTGGTTGTGTAGATCGACTCTCATTTTTATCCTTAAATATTTTGCAAATGCTACCTAAAATTTGATAAATTTAAGGATAAAGTTTGGGTTTTTAAACTTATATTTCGTTAATTTTCTATATAATCAGCCCAAATTTAAATAGGAGTTTTTATGACGCAAGAAGAACTTGACGCCTTGATGGCGGGCGATTTCGAAGATGAAGAGATCGGCGAGGAAAAGGCGGAAGAAACTGCGCCGCCTGCGGAAGAGAGCGCAAAAAAAACCGATCCGGCGCCGAGTGAACAGATAATAAACTACGAGGGTACCGAGATGCGTATATCCTCAAATATGCCGTGGCCTCCGCCGCCTCCAACCGATGATCACAAGATGGTTCATCAGCTAGACGACGTCACAAAGGACAGCGAGGAAAAAGCCACGCAGATGTTTGATAAGCTTGACGCGATCAATAACTTCTCTATGGACGCGGAGAACGGACTTAACGAGATTATCAGCGGTATAGAGGCTAATATCGAAATTTTTACCAAACTACATGAAAAATTCCCAAATATCGCGACTTTTTCTGAGGCGCTAGAGAAAAATAACGCCCTAAAAAGCTCCGCCGAAATGACTCTAGATAACGTAAGAATGGCGGAAGACGAGATAATGATGGCGATGGATATGATGCAGTATCAAGACATCCACCGTCAAAAGATCGAGCGCGTTATCAACGTCATGCGCGCGCTTAGCAAGTATATGAGCAGTCTGTTTGAGGGCAAGATCGACGACGAAAAGCGCGTGGCCTCAGCCGTACATATCGCGGGCGATACGCACACCGAAAATCTCGTCAGCAACGACGATATCGAAGCTCTGATAGAAAGTTTGGGCAAAAAATAGTGCTAAAGCCCGAGCTTTTATCTCCCGCGGGAAATTTAACCAAGCTAAAAATAGCTCTAGAGTACGGTGCAGACGCGGTTTACGCTTCTGTTGCGAGCTTTTCGCTTCGCACCCGTTCGGCGCGCGAATTTAACCTTGAAAGCTTTAAAGAAGCCATCGAGTACACGCACGCAAAGGGCAAGAAATTTTACGCGACGGTAAACGCGTTTCCTTTTAATTCGCAAATCGAGCCGCTAAAACGCCACCTGCAAACGATATCGGCGATGAAGCCCGATGCCTTTATCATCGCGACTCCTGGCGTCATGAGCCTGGCAAAAGAAATAGCCCCCGACATCGAGATCCACCTCTCGACGCAGGCAAACGTCATGAATGCGCTGGATGCCAAAATCTACCACGAAATGGGCGCAAAACGCATCGTCGTGGCGCGCGAAATGAGCCTAAAAGACGTCGTAAAAATAAAAGAGCAAATCCCGACGCTAGATATCGAAATTTTCGTGCACGGCTCGATGTGCTTTGCGTATTCGGGGCGCTGTTTGGTTAGCTCCGTTCAAAGCGGTCGCCAATCAAACCGTGGTAGCTGCGCCAACGACTGTAGATTTAAATACGAACTCTACGCTAAAAGCGAGGAGAGCGGTGTGTTGTTTCGCCTGGAGGAGGACGAGGGTGGCACGCACATAATGAACTCTAAAGACTTAAATTTATCCGCGCACATCAAGGATATCATCGAAAGCGGCGCGGTCGATAGCCTAAAAATCGAAGGCCGCACGAAAAGCGAATACTACGCCGCCTGTGCGACTAGAGCCTACCGTATGGCCGTTGACGATGCGGTAGCTGGCAAATTTGACGCGCAAATTTACGCGAGCGAGCTAAATACGCTAAAAAATCGCGGCTTTACCGACGGCTACCTGGTAAATCGCCCGTTTGAAAAGACTGATACGCAAAATCACGCTAGCAGCCTAGAGGAGGGCACCCATCAGGTAAATGCTATGAGCGAGGACGGCGAGTTTTTTAAATGCAAATATAAAATTTTCCCCGGCAACGAGTACGAGATCGTAGCCCCGCTAGGCGCTCAGATAGATGAGTGCGAGAGCGAAATATCTCAAATTTTCGCTCGCGACGGCAAGAAATTTATCAAATTTAAAAAACTAGTAACCAAAAAAGGTAAGGAAATAGCAGAAATCCACAGCGGCAACGAAAACGAAGTAAATTTGGGCGCGAAGTTGCCTAAATTTAGCTTTTTAAGAGAGGAAATAAAATGAAATTCGTATCTATAATAATGGGAAGCAAGAGCGACTACGACGTAGTTAGCGAGGCAGCGAAAACGCTTGAGAAATTTAACGTTCC
>NZ_CALIII010000050.1 GCF_938018145.1 uncultured Campylobacter sp. | reverse complement strand
TAAAATTTGGGCAAAAATTTATCGCGATCAAGCCCTTTTGCCAAAAAAGCGAAGCGTTTAGCACGGCCGGACCGCTTATGCCTTTGTGAGTGAAAAGTATGTCGCCTGCAAATTTACGCGGTATTTTTAGCTCGCGGTTTGCAGCGTTTTTGCTCGAGCAAGCTACGCTAATCTCGGCAGGAAAGCAAACTCCGCTTAAATTTTTAAACCAAAACTCGTCTTTTTGCACGGTAAATCCGACAAGCGCTGGCACGGGCGGGATGACTTTGATGCCGAAGCTTTGCGCTATTTCGTAGCCGATGTCGCTGGCGCCTAGGCTTTTGTAGCTTAGTCCGCCGCTAGCTACGACGAGATTTTTAGCGTAAAATTTATCTCCGTTTTCGGCTAGCACTTCAAAAATTTCGTTTAAATTTTGCTCGCAGCGATCAAATTTCATCTCAAAATCCGTCAAATTTTCATCGCGATTTTGCGCGGGAGAAATGTCTAAAATTTGGCCGTTTTCATCGGTCAAAATTTTTCTAGCGCTTTTCACGCAAACGCCGCAAAATATTTGCGCTCCGCTTTGCCCGGCGCGCTTTAAAAGCACGCCCAAAACGTCTTTGGCGCCGCTTTCGCAGAAAAACTGATTTTGCTTTTGCTCGTTAAATTTTAGCTCGCCAAAAAATTTTAAAACGTCTTTGAAGTCTAGATTTTTTAGGATATTTGTGACGAAATTTGCGTCACCGAGGTAGTTTGACGCGTCGATACGGCGGTTTGTGACGTTGCACCTGCCTCCGCCGCTAGCTAGGATTTTCTTGCCGGGAGTTGCGTTTTTTTCGAGTACGGCGACGCTTTTACCGCGTAAATTCGCCGCCAAAAATAGCCCCGCCGCGCCAGCTCCGATTATCAAAACGTCGTAAATTTTGCAAATTTTAGCCATCATAAAACCTCAAAATTTACCCGCAGCAAAGCCATCTAAAATCAAAAGCTATTTTTTAGCGCTAGGAATTTTTGCTCTTGCGCTTCGTCTAGTTTCATTTTTTCGTTGCGATTTACGAAAAGCTTAAAGATCACGTTGTGATCCGCGTCGTAAAAGTGCAGGCTGTGCCCGAGAAATCCCATAAATTTAGTGCTCACAAAGCCGATGCTGGCGATTGATTCTTCTTTTAGGTGGCCGCCCAAAAAGCCGCTTTTATCGGTGAAATTTAAAAATCCTCTCGCTTTTTTAGGCATAGGCACGCTCACTTTGATCTCGATGATAAACTCAGGCGTATTTTTGATAAAAAGCATCTCGCCCCAAGTGCTGACTTCTTCAAAAATTTTCATCAAATTTTCTGCGCTGACTTCCTTAAATTCGTCATCGCCGCGGTATTGCAGGATTTCGTATTCGCGTACGTTTAGCTGTTTAGCCGCATCGTAAACGGACATCTTTTTGTCCTGGAAAAGCTCGTCGATTTGTTTTTTTAGATCGCTCATTTTTATCCTTTTTTGAGATTAGATTTTGATAATAGTATTTAAAAATAGCTAAAAATCGGCTAAATTTAGGCGTTCGGCGTAGTTGTGTTATCAAAACTGCGAGCAAGCCGAAGTTTCAGCGTTTTGCGCGGGGCGGACTCGGTAAATTTACCGTCCGTAAAAGTCCGCTAAACGCCTAAAATTTGCTTTATCTCCGCCTCGTTTGTTAGCTTGGAGTTGTATTTTACGACGAGATTTTGCGCGTTTTTGTAGCACTCCACGACGCCTTTTTGCTTTTCGATCTCAGCTAGATCGGCATCCGTGCTTGACGGCAGATAGATATTTTTAAAGATATTTGGGTTGTCTAGCCATTTTAGCGCGATCAGCCACACGACGCAAAGCACCGTCACGACGGCGGAAAGCGCGCTAAGACCGTAAAATTTAAGCAAAGTACCGCCGCCGATACCGCCGATAAAGCTTCCCATGTAGCCAAAGGCGTTAAAGATGCCTAAAACCGCGCCTTTTTGGCTTACTTTGCTAAATTTGGACGCCATGGATTGCAAGATCGGTTCGTGCAGGTTAAAGCCGATAAAAAATATAATCACGCCCGCGTAAAATAGCGGCTTGTGTCCGAGCGAGAGCGCGAAAAGTCCGTAGCAAACGACGAAAAGCGAGACGCCGATGACTAAAATTTGCTTTGTGATGCGCTTCGTTTCGCCGATCGCGCCGCCGATACCCATCGCGATAAAGCCAAACACCGTCGCGACCGAGTAGATGCCGCTGAGGTCTTTTTTATCCATGCCAAAATACTTCACGATAGCGATGGGAATCACGATAAAGGCCGCCGACATCAGCATTTTTTGCATGAAGTTGCTGATGTTCATGAGTAGTAAATTTCTGTTTGAGAGTAGCTTTACGGCCGGCATTTTGGCCTGTGAATGCGTAAATTTAGGTTCCTCCCCCACGGCTGTGTATAAAAGCACGATACAAACGACCGTAACCGCGATCGAGAGGTAAAAGAGGCTTGAAAGGCCGTATTTGGCGCTAAGTATCGGCGAGAGTATCATAGAAAGCGTAAAGCTAATGCCGATAAACGCGCCCATCATCGCCATCGCGTGCCCGCGCACCTCCTCCTTGGTCATGTCGCTCATCAGCGCGATCGCCACGGCTCCTATCGCGCCCGCACCCTGGATAAATCTACCAAAAATCATCGTGTAGATATCAGTCGCCACCGCACAGATCGCAGCTCCAACGATAAAGACGAGCAGGCCTATTAGCATCGAGTTTTTTCGCCCGAAGCGGTCCGAGACGTAGCCGAAAACCACCTGAAACGTGATCTGCGACATCGCGTAAACGCCGATGAGAACGCCGACTAAAAACTCGGTCGCCCCCTCAAGCTCGAGCGCATAGACGCTGATAACGGGCAAAATGATAAAGAGTCCGAAAAACCTGCTGCCGATGATAAAAGATAAAGGTAAAGCGCTTTTTACTATCATAAATTTTCCTTTTAAAGGAGTGATTTTACCCGAATTTTGATAATACGTAAATTAAAGTCGAATTTGATAAAATGCGAGCGGTAAATTTAAAAAAATCGGCAAAGTTATCTTGCGATGAATTTAAATGTTTTGCTTCCCTTGCGGTCGCAACTGCAAGCAGAAGCGACGAAATTTTCGACCGAAGATAGAACATATAGTTCATCGAGGGAGGAAATTTCTAGC
>NZ_CALIII010000049.1 GCF_938018145.1 uncultured Campylobacter sp. | reverse complement strand
GTATCAAAATACGGCCTTGACGAGACGCTGGTTTACGACCGCAGAAACTCGACTCTCGTCGCCGCCGATGAGCTATGGAAACTGAGCAAATAGACAAAATGGATTTTGAAAAGAAACTGGGCGGTTACCGATTTGCGGGCGGTAAATTTATAAATTTAAACAAAACCGACATCAACGATGTGCCGCGCCTGCTACACTCTATCATCTTTATCGGCAAAAAATTAGTTCATATTTTCGCCGCGCGGGGCAAGATTTACACGAGCCTTGATCTAAAAAATGGAAGATAAAGCAACTAAAGAGTGGCGTTTTGATCGCACAATTTTGACATTTGACGATGGGTTTCGCGCCTATATCGTTTCGTATTTTTGAAAAAAACGACGACTAAGCTACGCGGGAGTGCGTTTTAAACTGCGTGAAATGGCCTCTAGATTTTCACGAAAATCCGATAAAAGATATCGTTCATAGCGATAAATCCGCAGCTTAGCGCGATGGGGCTTTATCTGGACGCTGATTTCGTCTGGCAGAGTTTAGTGGAGTTTTTATCCGCCCAAAAGGACGCCCAAGCTCCCGTAGGCATGGTCCCAAACGAGATAAAAATCGCCGGCAAGGGCTTTGACGTAAAACGCTCGTTTCGTCCGAAGATGAAGTAGCGTAACTAAATTTTTCTTGCTGGATAAGCGCCTATTTGGATTAAATTTTGCGATAAAATTTTGAAACTAAACTTCGGTGCGACCAGCTAAACGCAAACGACTAGCAATAGACCTGGCGGGTAAATTTAGTCAAATTTTATATAAATTTTACGCGGCAAAAACGCAAGTCATCGGCATTAACGCGATGAAATTTCCTCAAATTTAACGCAATCAAAAAACTCGCCAAAGCTAAATTTGAGCACTAGTTAAAAACGCCAAACTTCGCGCCAAATACCACGCCGCCGCCAAATTTAAACCTCCTCAAGCCCCATCAAAAGCCTAATAGCAAGGTTTGCCTCGTGATTTGCGCAGATAGCCACGCGCGCAGCCATGAGCCCCTGCCCTACGCCAGCAGCGTTTTGCAGGTCGCCGCACAGATAGACGTTTCGCGCAAATTTGACCGTTTTTATGAGATTTGAGCTAAAGTGCCCCGCCATGCCCGACGCGCCGACGATCTTTTTGTCCCGTAGGCTAGCTCCGGCTTCGTTTACCATCATCGCCTTGCCCGCGACGTTGTCAAAGGCCTCGCAGATGACGCCGCACGGCGCGAAAATATCGGCAACGTTAGCCGCATCTAGCGTCACGTCGTGCGTCACGACCTCGACAAATGGATTTACCTCGGCGATGAGCTCTTTTAGCGCGTCCGTCTTTTTCATGCCGATGTGGCGGACGAAGTACTGCTGGCGGTTTAGGTTGCTAGGCTCCACGACGTCAAAGTCGGCCAGCACGAGCTTGGCGACGCCTGTGCGAGCTAGGCTTAGCGCGATATTTGAGCCAAGACCGCCCAGCCCGGCCACGCCCACGCAGCCGCTAGCTAGCGCCGCGTTTAGCTCGGGGCTGTTTCTGGAGGCGATCATGGCCTTTAGCACTTCGCGTCCGGGCATCACGCCGCGCCTGATAAATACGACGTTTGAGCCCTCTTTTAGCTCCAAATTTTCCTTCGTCGCAAAGCCGTCTAGGATAAAGATATCAGGCTCGCTCGCGTTAAATTTGGCTAGAAATTTATACATCTCGCCGTTTTTATCGCCCAGAGCCTCGTTTTTTAGCTCATCCATCGTGTTTGCCGCGACCTTAAATTTCGCTCCGTTTAGCGTTATCTCTTTCATTTTTCTCCTTTAAATTTACAAAATCATAGCGAAAAATTATAAAATGTTTCGCTAAAGAGGCATCGTAAACTGCGATATTCAGGAAAATTCGACGGCCTTAGAGCTTGCTTGACGCACAAAAGCTTCAAATTTTGCCAAAACCTCACCTGACACGGATTTGTAAATGCGAGCTAAATTTTATAAAATGTTGGAATTGGTAAAAAGCTTCATGAATTTTTAGATAAAAACGACAATACACTTACCAATTTCTCAATAATCAAATTCTTGCAAATTTGGTTTAGGTTGTTAATCTTTTAAAACCTTAAAAACTATCTTTTCATTATCTGCCAACATAATCTCGATTAGTAAATTTTTAAACCTTATCTGCTTTTGTTTTATGTTATATGTTAGATTTTGAAAAAAAGCAGGTCTAGCCAAATCGTCCGGCGTATATTCTCTGTATACCATAGTTAGATTATCAGCTGTACATCCTGTATAAATCAATTCGTACCTCATTCCATCTTTAATTTTGGTCTCTTTTCTATAAACATTTTTTTGAAATTTTATCTCTTTTGGTTCATATGAAATATTTTTATCTATTATATACACTGGATCAGTTGCATTGAGTGACCTGGAAAATTTTAATAAACCAGCTACATTGTTTTTGTCATCCAATAGTAGCTGATAGTAACTCTTTAAGGCATAATTATTTACGACTAAATATTTTTTATTATTTATAGAATAGCTGCCTTGCACAAGAAATGTATCGTCCTGAACAAAAGAAGCATTTATTGGATCTAATATATTAAAATTTTGAGTCGG
>NZ_CALIII010000048.1 GCF_938018145.1 uncultured Campylobacter sp. | reverse complement strand
TAAGTACTCGCAGAGCTCAAATTTTAGCCGGCTAAAAGCGTCCGTTTGCATTTAGCTCCTTTGCCCACGTAAATTTAGCGAGTAAAAACCACGACCTCGCCGCGCTCAAACGCGACCTGCCGCCCGGGCTAGATACAGCTCAAAATAGGGCTTTAAAAAGTCCTCTTGTGGCCTTTGCGCGTAGTTTGGATACTGCAAATACGCCGACAGAAGGTAGTCGCAGTCGATCGAATAGTACGCCTCGCTGAGCACCCATATCTTCGCATCGAGCTTAGGCGAATCTATAACCCACTCGCCCCGCATAAGGCGTCCGCAAGCCCACCTTCGTGATCTGCGAGATCAAAGCTCTCCTGCACGCGCGCGGATTTTATTTCGTCAAGCATTTTTAAAAGCTCGTCATTACCGAGAAACTCGGCAAAAATTTTTAAATTTCGAACGTGCGCTAAAGCTAGGCTCTTAAGTCCTTCGTCATCAAATTTCGGATCCTGCGGCGGGCAAAAATACCCGGGCGCCATGCCTTGATCGAATGTCTCTCGCGTTTGCTGCGCCGTGACTGCGTAGATCGGCATTATGCGCGCTTGCAGCTCGGTGCCGTTTTGCAGCGGCGCAAACACCGTTTCTACGCCGACGCCGTCGGGCATAAAGCACTGAAAAAGTCCGTAAAACTTATCCTGCAGATCGATCTCTTTGCAATCCAAATTTAGATCCAGCCCCGCAGCCTCGGCAATGCGGCGCGCGTACTCGGAATTCGTCATTTTTCTCCCCAAATTTGGATTAAATTTTGGCCATTATACCTTAAAGGGCCTCAAATTTTTGCTTGCAAATTAATATAATAACTTTCAAAATAGCAGCAAAATATGGCGTAAATTTAGCATAAGTGCCAACCTTAAGCATAGCTTTTCTAAATGACGTAAGTAAATTTAGCAACCGTTGCAGTATAAAAAATATAGGCAAACTTACGGCTACTACTTGGTTGCGGATACTTTGCACGATGTACAATTTCTAGTTTGGAGGGTAAATTTGACTCCGACGGCGGCTTAAATTTAAAAATTTACACGCACGAGAATAAAAATCAATAAGTATAAATCTTGAAAAGCTCGAACGCAAATAAATCCGCTTTTTATATAATTCAAAAAATAGACGAGCCAGCGCGGTCAAAACAGCAAATTTTTATTCGCTCAAATTTAACCCAAAAGCATTTCGGCTAAAATGCCGATTTATTCATTCCTAAGCGTCTCAAGTACGTTTATTTGCGCGGCTTTTTTAGCAGGGTAAAACGACGAAAACGCCACTATAACGACCGCTCCGACCAAAATCATAACAAGATCGAGCAAAGATAACTCCATAGGAAGCTTCGCGCTGCCGTAAACGTCGGCTGGCAAATTTACGATATCAAAGCTACCGAGTAGCCATACGCCAAAGAGCCCGAGCACGAGTCCAAACACTATCCCACCTCCACCTATCGTGGCTCCCAGCGCAAAAAAGCTCTTTTTGATCTCGGCCTTGCTAGCGCCCAGCGAGAGTAGTAACGCGATCTCCTGGCGGCGATTCATGACGGTCATGAGCAGCGAGCTTACGATATTTAGTGAGGCAACTAGGATGATGAGCATCAAAACGATGAAAAGCGCGCGTTTTTCGAGAGCCAAAGCAGAGAAAAAGTTACCGTTTTGCTGCCACCAGCCGATAGCTTTTTGCCCCAGACGTAGCTCGCGCGAGATCTTTTCGATGTCGGCGAACGGATCGTTTGAAAACACGTGTATACCGTCAAATTTGCCCTCATCGTACTCGAGTATCTTGCGTAGCGCCTCCACGCTCGTGTAGAGGTAGCTTTTATCGTAGGCCACAAGCCCCGAGCTAAACGAGCTCACGACTTCAAAGCGCTTCATTTTAGGCGTTAGAGCAAAGCCGCTCGGGTCGTTTTTGGTAAAAATGAGCGTGAGTTTGTCGTTTTCGTTTACCATCATCTCATTTTTGACGCCTTGTCCGACGAGCAAGCCGTATCCGTCTAGCTCGCGGTCACCAAGACCGGCTGCCACGACCGAGTTTATCTGCTTTTCGTCGGCTGAATTTACGCCAAAAAGCAGTCCGCCCTCGAAGCTATTTGCACCCTTGATGATAACTTGACTCATGATGTACGGGCTAAATTTGAGATTCGGAAACTTCTGCTTGAGCTCGCTAACGTCGCTCTCGTCGATGTTGCCGCGGATAGCGGAGAGGATCGTGATCGGGTAGTTCATAGTAAAAAGTTTGCGCTCAAACTCCTTGTCAAAGCCGTTCATGATCGCCATCGCAACGATGAGCACCATGAGCCCGACGCCCACACCTAGAAACGCTAGCAGCGCCGAAAGCATAATAAACGGCTGGGTTTTGTCAAACCGTAGATATTTAAAAAGTAGATATTTGGTTAGGCTCATTTGATTTTCCGTTGTTTAAATTTGGGCTTTGACTTGCTCGCTATTTTTGTTTCGCTTGATCTTATTTTAAATTTGCGCCAAGCGCATTAAATTTGTCTATCCGTGCAAATTTGACGTCAAATTTTAAAACCCGCTTGAAAAAGCTAAGCGTTTTAAATTTACGTTAAGATGCCTCGCCGCTTCAAAAAGGCGGCAAATTTAAATGCTAAATTTAGCAAGCCGCCGCCAAAACCCCAAAGCTAAATTTTATCCCAATCCTCCGCAAAAGCTCCTTTTTTAGGGCCGCTCTTGCCGTGGCAGTCTTTGTACTTTTTGCCGCTTCCGCACGGGCATGGGTCGTTTCGCGATACTTTTTTACCAGGCTTTTCTTCACTCTCAGGTGCACCGACAGTCTCGCTATCTTGAGCTTCTTGCGGCGCAGACTCACTAGGCCCGGAGAAGCTTAGGCGCACGGCCGTTAGTATCTTGATACTCTCAAATTTGATGCGACTAACGAGCTCCATAAAGAGGTTAAAGCTCTCTTTTTTATACTCGGTGAGCGGATCTTTTTGGTTGTAGCCGCGCAGTCCGATGCCGGTTTTTAGGATGTCCATCTGATATAGATGCTCGCGCCATGCGGTGTCTAGTACTTGCAGGCAAAGCACCTTTTCTAGGTATCTGCGCTGACCCTCGCCTATGATGCCCATTTTTTCTTCGTAGTCGGCTTCAAATTTAGCCGTTATCTTTTCGGCAAGCTCGGCATAGTCGAGATCTTTTAGATCATCTGGCTGCATGAACGCGCCGTTTGAGATTATCACGGAGCTTAGTTTTTCGAGATTGTATTCGCTCTTTGGCTCGCCTGCGTAAATTTCAGCCTGAGCTAGCAGATGCTCGACAAATTCGGCGCGATTTTGCTTGATCTTTTCGCCGACTTCGAAATTTGGATCAAGTAGCTCGTTTCTAAATTTATACACCGTTTTTCGCTGCTCGTTTGCGACGTCGTCGTACTCGAGGATATGCTTTCGCGCTTCAAAGTGCAGACTCTCGACCTTTTTTTGCGCATTTTCGACGGCTCTTGTGACCATTTTGGAGTCGATACTTTCGCCCTCCTCGATACCAAGACGCGTCATTATCGCCTTGATGCGGTCGCTGCCGAATATCCGAAGTAAGTTATCCTCAAGGCTTAGGTAAAAGCGGCTCACTCCCGGATCACCCTGACGCCCCGAGCGGCCTCGTAGCTGGTTGTCTATACGGCGGCTTTCGTGCCTTTCGGTGCCGATGATGTATAGGCCGCCTAGGTTTCGCACCTCGTCGTCGATGCGGATATCTACGCCGCGTCCGGCCATATTCGTCGCGATCGTAACCGCGCCGCGAGCGCCGGCTTGAGCGATGATCTCGGCTTCTTTTTCGTGATTTTTAGCGTTTAGCACGGAGTGCGGGATCTTTTCTTTTACGAGTAAGCTATGCAACTTTTCGCTCTTTTCGATCGAGGCGGTACCCACGAGTACGGGCTGACCGCGGTCGTGAGCCTTTTTGATCTCGTCTATCACGGCTTTAAATTTCTCATTTTCGGTTTTATATATGAGATCGTTGTTGTCTTTTCTGATTACCGGCACGTTTGTCGGGATCGATACGACGTCAAGCTTGTAAATTTGCGAAAACTCGGTCGCCTCCGTCTGCGCCGTACCCGTCATGCCCGATAGTTTTTTATAAAGCCTAAAGTAGTTTTGAAATGTAATATCGGCTAGAGTTTGGCTCTCCTCTTGGATCTTTACGCCCTCTTTGGCCTCGAGCGCTTGGTGCAAGCCCTCGCTAAATCTTCGTCCTTCGCTAAGACGCCCCGTAAATTCGTCGACGATGACGACTTGCCCGTCGCGAACGACGTAGTGAACGTCTTTTTCAAAGAGATTGTGCGCCTTTAGAGCTTGGTCTAGGTGGTGGCTCAAAATCGCGTTTTCCATGTCGTAGAGATTTGCCACGCCAAAGAGCTTTTCAGCCTTTGAGATGCCTTCTTCGGTGATCGCTATCGTGCGGTTTTTCTCATCGACGGTAAAGTCGCCGGTAGCCTTTTCTTGCGGAGTCGCAGGCGGTTCGCCGCGCTTCATCTGGCGCGCGACCTCGTTTGCTTTGATGTAACCATCTAGCGTGCGGTTTGTAGGGCCCGAGATGATGAGCGGCGTCCTGGCCTCGTCGATGAGGATACTATCGACCTCGTCCACGATGACGAAGTTATGCTCTCTTTGCACCTTATCTTTGAAATCCATTTTCATATTATCGCGCAGGTAGTCAAAGCCGAATTCGTTATTCGTGCCGTACGTGATGTCGCTATCGTATGCGGCTTTTCGCGCCGAGTCGTCGTATTCGCCGCCTAGTATCACGCCGACGCTAAGGCCTAGAAATTTATAAATTTCGCCCATTTGCGTCGCGTCGCGTTTGGCGAGGTAGTCGTTTACGGTCACGACGTGTACGCCCTTGCCGCTCATCGCGTTTAGCACGACGGGCAAGCTTGCCACGAGGGTTTTACCTTCGCCCGTTTTCATCTCGGCGATCTTGCCGTCGTTTAGCACCATGCCGCCGATTAGCTGAACGTCGAAATGGCGCATATTTAGCGTCCTTTTACCGACCTCGCGCACGATGGCAAACACGTCGTCTAGCAGTTCGTCCTGGCTCTTTTCGCCGTTTTGTACCTGCGCTTTAAATTCGTTAAATTTAGCCTTTAGCTCATCGTCGCTCATCGCTTGATATTTGCTTTCAAGCGAGTTTATGTAGGCGACTCGTTTGAAATATTTTTTTACTTCCCTGTCGTTTTTCGTGCCAAATACCTTCTGCATAAACGCCGTTATCATTTTTAGCCTTTTTAAATTTTGTTAAAGCTTGGATTTTAACATTTTATTATTTAAACTTAGCTAGAATTTCGCCCGATAAAGGAAAATATATGAAAAAAATTTTAGCATTTTTGCTCTTTTGCGCCTCGGCTTTCGCAGTTACGTTAAATTTCGTCACGCTTCAAAGCGACTTCGTGCAAACCATCACGAGCGAGAACGAAACGGTCGATTATTTCGGTAAATTTTACGCAAAAAGCAACAACCGCGCCTACTGGATCTACGAGCGCCCGACGCCTAAAAAAATCTACTTTGATAAAAACCGCGTCGTCGTGATCGAGGATGCCCTCGAGCAAGCGATTATCTCAAAATTTGAAAAGGCGCCCAATCTAATCGACGTCGTTAGAAACGCGGTTAAGATCACCGACACGCTCTACAAAGCCAAATACGACGGCGTAGAGTATCTAATCACCGTCAAAAACTACATCCCGACAAGGATCGACTACGAGGATAAGCTCGGCAACAAAATCAAAATCACGCTGAGCAACACAAAAAAGGATTTTAAGATAAGTGATGATTTGCTGACGCCGGTGATACCGTCGTATTATGACGTCATAAACCAATAAATTTTTAGTGAAAAGCGGCTTGTCTTTTTCCTTCATACTTCGTTGGATTTAAATTTTACTCGGTCACTACCGACGAGGTAGCTCCCGTCGTAAAATTTAAATCCGCCTCGTCTAAACGCAAAAATACTTCGCCTTATCCTTTTATATTCAAATTTGGACTCAAATTTTACCCACCGAGACCCTCATCCTGAAAATGCAAATTTAATTTTGTGGCGCAATAGCGTCAAATTTAAATCTGCGCATAGCGCAGCAACTTATAACGTGCAGTGGGGTTGGAGAGGGTTTGGGAGAGGAAGGGGAGACGCTTCGTAAGTAGAGCCCCTTCCTCCCCCAAAGAAAAGAGAAAGGCGGATATAAAAGGGAGCTCTTTTGCTTCGGCTTTGCCTCGCAACTGCAAAGCAGAGCGTAATTTAAGCCCCTTCTATCTTAACAAGAAAGATTAAATTTGAAATTTGACAAAACCAAATTTAGTACCTTAAAGGTGCAGGTCTCGGTGCGTCAAATTTACAAATTTACCGCCCTTCAAAACGACCGATTTATCAAAAAATCAGCCGAATTTAATTAATATTGCGAAATCGAAACAAAAATCAGGATAAAAAATGAACGAAAATTTGATAGCTTACGCCGCGGCGTATCTGCTAGGCGGTATCCCATCTGGCGTGATTTTGGCTTATATCTTCGGCGGAGTGAACATCAGAAGAGAAGGCAGCGGCAGTATCGGCGCAACCAATGTTTTGCGCGTGCTAAAGCAAAAAGACCCCAAACTTGCTAAAAAAATCGCGATTTTGACCGTCGTTTGCGACGTTTTAAAGGGCGTT
>NZ_CALIII010000047.1 GCF_938018145.1 uncultured Campylobacter sp. | reverse complement strand
CGCCCTCTTCGTCTAGCGTGATTTTGAAACAAAACGCAAGGCGCGCGACGTTTGGCTTTAAAGAGCAGATGTTTTCGCTCAAATTTCGCGGCAGCATCGGTACGGCTTTGTGCGGAAAATATATCGAAAATCCGCGCGTTTTAGCCTCTGCATCTATCGGAGAGTAGGGGGTGACGTATTCGCTCACGTCAGCGATCGCGACGTAAATTTCGCGTTTTTTCTCGTCAAAATATATCGCGTCGTCAAAGTCCTTAGCATCTACGGGATCGATCGTGCAAAAAGCTAGCCCCCTTAAATCTACCCTTTGCGGATACATCGCGGCATCGACCTCGTCGCCCCATGCGAGCGCTTCGGCTTCGCATTCTTCGCTAAATTCGTCATTTTTGTTAAATACGGCAAGCGAGATTTTTTCGTCGCTGAGCGGGTCGTTTATGTTGCCGATAACCTCGACTATTTCGTTATTTAGGTTGCCGATTTTTAGTAGCGTGCCGGGCGGCAGCATTTTTAGTGATTTTTGCGAGGCTTTTAGAGGCGAGCTAAGCGCGGTTTTTACGTTTACGCCAAGGATTACCGAGCCTATTTGCTTGGTATAGACTACGCTCGTTTCGTTGGCGAGTTTTAGCGTCATCACGACTTTAGCGCTTTGACGTTTTTTCTTTAGCGGCAAAAGCTTTGCCAGCACGATATCGCCGTAGTGCGAGGCATTTAAATTTTTATTTTCTATTATTATATCTTGCTTAAAGCGTTTGTCGTAAGGCGCCAAAAAGCCCGTGCCGTTTGCGCTTATATCGAGTTTGCCGCAGACAAAGCCGTTATTTAGATAGTAGCGATCTTTGTGGTGGCTTACGGCGTTTAAATTTAGTAAATTTCGTAGGATTTCTTTATCGGAGGAGGCGACTTCCTTTTCGCTCACTCCGTCAAGTAGTTTGGTTAAAAATTCTTTCACAAATTCGCTTTGACTTTTGCGACGGCTTCTAGGAATTTGTCTTGCGCAAAGCCGTATTCGTCGAGGCACATTAGCGTATTTTGCAGATTATCGTCGTTTAGCTGGTTAAATATATTTACCGCGCTTTTTACGACTTTAAGCGCTTTTGAGTAGCTTTTTATGTGCTCTGGCGCGTCGTCTGGGTTATTTGAATACAAAATCGCATCGACTAGCTCAGACTCGAGATTCCACTGCTCGAAAATTTTAGCGGTCACGGTTTCGTTTGAAATCTCGACGATTTTGTTTTCGAGCTCGGATAGGTCGAAAGGATTTGAGATATTTTTCAAATTTGCCTTAAATTCGGCCGCCTTGCCGGTTTCATTTAGCTCGTTAGAGATGACGATTTTGCCGACTTCAAGCATAAACGAAGCAGGGCTTAAAATCGCAAGATCGCTAGCGTTTATTTTGGAGTACCAGTTATACATCAATGCGTTTTGTATAGTAGAAATGTTTAAGAAGTCCTGGCTTGTAATACCGTAAGGATCCAAATTTATCTTAAAGCTTTTTTTGACCGCGCTTGATAGGGCGAAACCACGAACCGTCGCCATGCCAAACAGCGCCACGGCTCTAGAAACGGTCGTTATCTCCCTGCTAAATCCGTAGAGAGGAGAGTTCGCCGAGCGCAAGATATTTGCCGTTAGCATCGGGTCTTTTTCGATAACTTGGGACAGATCGTTCATGGAACTATTTTCATTTCTGCAAATGGCTTGGATTTTTACGACTGTGTCGTCAAGCGGAGGAAGAGCCTTTATATGTTTATAGATTGATTCGTTCATTTTTCCCACTTCATATCGAGATTTTATAATCGCTAATTCTACACTAAAAGGCTTTTTAAAAAACTTAAAGTCAAGTTTGTTTCAGTGTTTAGGTAGTATAATCTCACAAATTTTTTAAGAGGAGAGAAGATGGCAGTAAGTATTTACTATGACAAAGATTGCGATTTGAGCTTAATTAGAAGCAAAACCGTCGCGATGATAGGTTTTGGCTCGCAGGGCCACGCGCACGCTGAAAATTTACGAGATAGCGGTGTAAAGGTGATCGTAGGTCTAGCAAAGGGCGGTAAAAGCTGGGCGAAAGCCGAAGCAAAGGGCTTTGAGGTAAAAACCGTAGCCGAAGCGGCAAAGGCTGCAAACGTCATAATGATACTGACTCCCGACGAGCTTCAAGCTGAAATTTTCGAGCGAGATATAAAGCCAAATTTAAACGACGGCGACGTGATAGCTTTTGGACACGGCTTTAACGTTCATTTTGGACAGATCAAAGCTCCTGAAGGCATCGATGTCATCATGATCGCTCCAAAAGCGCCGGGCCATACGGTAAGAAGCGAATTTGTCCGAGGCGGCGGCATCCCTGATCTAATCGCCGTAGAGCAAAACGCAAGCGGAAAGGCTAAAGAGCTAGCTCTAAGCTACGCTAGCGCGATCGGCGGCGGCAGAACGGGCATCATAGAAACTACATTTAAAGACGAGACTGAAACCGATCTTTTCGGCGAGCAGGCGGTGCTTTGCGGCGGGCTTTGCGCTCTGGTAAACGCGGGCTTTGAGACACTGGTAGATGCGGGATACGAGCCTGAGATGGCGTATTTTGAGTGCTTGCACGAGCTAAAACTAATCGTCGATCTAATGTATCAAGGCGGCATGGCCGATATGCGCTACTCTATCTCAAACACCGCAGAATACGGCGACTACGTGAGCGGTCCGCGCGTCATCGGCGAAGATAGCAAAAAAGCGATGAAAGAAATACTAAAAGAGATCCAAAACGGTAAATTTGCAAAAGACTTCATCCTCGAGCGCAAGGCCGGATACGTGCGCATGAACGCAGAGCGCGGCATCGCCGAGAGAAGCTTGCTAAATCAAACCGGCAAAAAACTACGCTCCATGATGCCTTGGATAAGTGCGGGCAAACTCATCGATCAAAGCAAAAACTAATTGAACTCGAAACCTAGAAAAAAGGCCGCGAAAAGGCGCTCCAAAAAGGGGCGCTCGCACGGCGGCCTAAAGCTACTACTTTCCGTTTTTCTCATCGCCTGTATCTTGATTGCCGGGGCGTTTTATCTGCTGGACGTCAGGGTAAAGGTTAAAAGCGACAATGCGCTGATCGCTAAAATCGAGCGGTATTTCGGCGACAAAAGCGAGCCCGAGCAAAAGCAAAATTTAAGTCATAAACCGAGCCTTTCGGCCTCAAACGACTCCGAAAAAGTAACGATAAAAGACGCACAAGCTGCATCGGGCGTGCACTCAAGGGCAAATTTGACCGATATAAAGGCGCTTTTTGACGAGGCGGATGCTAAAGGTAAAATAAAAATCGGCGGCGAAAAAGCTAGAGCCGAAGATAAAAACGGTCAAAATTTGCCAAACGAGCAAGCTAAATTTGATAAAGACGGGCAGGGCGTGCTTGCGACCAAAGATAAAATCTCGCTTGATGGCGAAAATTTGGCTTCCCGCGATACCTCCGAACTTGACGGGGCGAACGCTAAAAAGGTCGGCGAGTTAAATTTGACAAATTTAAGCTCTAAAAACGAGCCTGCTAAATCCGCTCAAAATAGCGGCGATAACGTTAAATTTGATGGCTATCAAGCGCCTCAAAGAACGCATATTTTTGCAAATTCCGAAGCCGTGATCTTTGACGATACGCCTATGTCGCAGGCGCAAAATAACCCCCTCGAGCAAGCGCTAAAAAAAGAAAAAATCCATATCGAATTTAGCGACGCAAACGATCAGGCGGGGCAGGTCGAAGTAAAATTTGACGCCGAAAATGCGCCGCAAAGCACCGAGAAAAACGAGCAAGAAAAGATCGAAAAAGAAAAGCCTAAAAAAGACGAAAAAGCCAAATTTGCAGATTCGCAAAAGACGGATAAAAAAACCGCACCCGAGCCAAACGAAGTAAAGGCTGCCGTAAAAGCGGGCTACAAACCGCGCCTAGTCATCATCATCGACGACGTGGCATATAAGCACCAAGCAGACGCGATAAAAGCGGTAAATCTAAAGCTCACGCCGTCCTTTTTCCCAGCTACTTCCGCCCACCCCGAGACGCCTGTTTTGGCGCGGCGTTTTAGTTTTTATATGATCCACCTGCCTATGCAGGCTCTAGGCGGCTTTAAGGGCGCTGAGATCGACACTCTCACGGTCGACGACGACTATGAAAAGATCGCGAAAAAGTTACAAAGTATCAAGCGAGACTTTCCGAATCTAAAATACATCAACAACCACACGGGCAGCCGATTTACGAGCGATGCGGCCGCGATGGATAGGATGATGCGGGCGATGCGGGACGAAAATCTAATCTTTGTCGATAGCAAGACGACCTCGCCGACCAAGGTTTACGGCGCGGCGAAAAAATACTCGATGCCATACATCGCGCGCGACGTGTTTTTGGATCACGACGGCTCAAAAGCGGCGGTGCGAAAGCAGCTAAAATACGCCGTCGAGCTGGCTAAAAAGCGCTCATACGCCATCGCGATCGGCCATCCGCACAAAAACACGATCGAAGTCCTGCAAGAAAGCGCCAAACTCCTGCAAGAGGTCGAGGTCGTCTATCTAAAGGACCTTTTTTGAACGTCTTAACCGAGCTTCCTAGCGGTCTTTTGCGTCTTAAAAAGCCGCCGAAAAAGCTCTATTTCGAGGGAAATTTAGTCCTGCTTGAGCGCCCGATGGTCTCAATCGTAGGCTCGAGAAAGGCCAGCGCCTACACCAGGCAGTGCGTAGAGGCGCTAGCTAGGACGCTGGCAAACAGCGGCGTTTGCGTAGTTAGCGGTGCGGCTATCGGCGTGGATATCGCTGCGCATAGGGGCGCGTATCCGCATACGGTCGCCGTTTTTGGCAACGGACTAAATAAAATCTACCCGCAAAGCAACGCCAAAATCATCAAAGAAATTTATCAAAACGCGCTGGCTCTTAGCGAATACGACCCAGGCGAGCCGCCGCTTGCATATAGATTTTTGGAGCGAAACCGCATCGTGGTCGCGCTCTCGCAGGCCCTGGTCGTCGCGCAGGCCGATACCAGAAGCGGCTCGATGCAAAGCGCGCGCATGGCAAAGGAGCTTGGCGTGCCGATATTTACGCTGCCTCAGCGCCTAGGCGAGAGCGACGGGACAAACGAGCTACTAGCTAGCGGCGCGGCAAATTTGATAAACGATTTTGATGCTTTTGTGCTTCGTTTCGGCGGTAAGCCAGCGTCTGCGCAAGAGGACGAGGTGATAAAATTTTGCAAAAACGGCGCGAGTCTCGATGCGGCCTTGGCAAAATTCGGCGATAAAATTTACGAATACGAACTGGAAGGCAAGCTGCGAATATCTGGGCTTACGGTATTTGCGGAGTAAAATTAGCGGCTTTTGAGCTCAAATTTACGCCGCGCGAGTTTTGATAAAACGGCGGTAAAATTTGAAGCAAATTTTGGCGGCTTGACGGCGATAAATGCGTTTCGGCGACGTTTGGTTTTGTAAATTTGACGGAGCGTGGCTATCAAATTTGAGCTTGCCCGCCGTCAAAGTCTGTCGCTAAATTTGAAAAAATCTAAAGGACGAAAATGAGCATAATGGCCATCGACGTGGGGCTAAAACGTATCGGCGTGGCGCTAGCCGTCGGGCAAACCGTGATGCCGCAAACGCCCGTACTGCGCAAAAATCGCAATCAAGCCGCGCGCGACGTTAGCGCCGTTTTGCGCGAATACGGGGCAAAAAAGCTAGTCGTGGGCGTGCCGCTTGGGGGATCTAGCGAGGACGAGATGCGGCGGCGGATCGCGCACTTCGTGTCGCTGCTCGAATTTGACGGCGAGGTGGTCTATCAGGACGAGGCGATGAGTAGCTTTGAGGCGAGCGAAATTTACGCCGAGGGCAGACGCGACGGACGGCTAGATAGTATCGCGGCGATGATTATTTTAAAGCGGTATTTGGGGCTTTGTGCCTGATTGCAAAATTTGGCGCGCGGTAAAAAGACGGCAAATTTGAGTTTTGCGCCAGGGTTACGTTGGAGCCGTCTCGGCCGATCGTTGCTGCGCATATAGTGAGAGTAAAATTTGAGTCAAATTTACGCCTCGGCGCTAAATTTAGCCTAGGCTTTGCGTAAAATTTAAAAAGCGGCTTGAGCGGCGGATTTGCTAGTTAAATTTGACTTGCGGGTTGGGCGCGCTACGACTCGGAGCCAAATTTTATCCAAAAGTCAGCCGCTATCAGCTATAGCGCCGTATCCAGTCATCTAAAAAACGCATTTGCTGCGCCGTGTGAAACCAGTGTTCGCCATTTTTCATCACAGTAAGCGTTGCTTGGGCTTGGTTTGCAAACTCGCAAATCGTTTCAAGAGAGGTTAGATCGTCCTTTTCGCCGTATAAAATATGCGTCGGCGCCGTCCAGCAGATAGGATGCTCTCTGGCGTAGCAAAGGTATTTCCACGAAAGTTTTTCTCCGCATTCCGTGTCCAGCTCGCCCCTATCTCGCAGCTCATCTTCGCTCACGCGCGCCTGCGACATTATTTTTTCGATTAAAATTTGCATATTTACGATTTGCGAAATAAAATACGCCCTTTTTATCTCCATGCCCTGCAAGGCATGCATGCCAAAAAACGCTCCGATACTGTTTGCTACGATCGTCACGGATTTGCGGCTTTTAAGGATAGACTCAAAATACGGCGCAAATTCCTCTTTCGCCTCCCACGGCGTGCGCGCTTCGTAATCAAATCCAAGCACGTCGCTATCTGCAAAAAGCCGTCGGTAGCGGGCCGCTTCTGCCGCGCTTCCGTTTTTTCCGTGTATGTATACGACTATATCTTTCATGATTTTGCCTTTTTGCGGCGGTTAAGCGGTTAAAATAAAAGCGCTTTGACGCCGCAACTAGTTAAATTTGAGCAGTCCATCCTCGTCAAATTTAAAATCAGGCCCCCAAGCCACCTCCCAGTAGTATCCGTCCGGATCGGCAAAATACGCGTGGTATCCGCCCCAAAACGCAACTTGGGGCTCCTTGACGATAGTTCCGCCCGCCTTTTTTACTAGCTCTATGACGCTATCCACGTCCTCTTTGTTTTTTACGTTATAGGCTAGCGTGATGCCGGCAAATCCGCTTCCCCTCGGCGGATTATTTTCGTCGATATCTCGCGCCAGCGCGTCTAGCGGGTAGAGCTCAAATTTGGTCCCCGGCGTATTGAAAAAACATACGGGCGGATTGTCCTCTTTGCAATCTGTCTGAAGTCCCAGGCCGTCTCTGTAAAATTTCAACGCCCTTTGCATGCTTCGTACGCCTAGGCA
>NZ_CALIII010000046.1 GCF_938018145.1 uncultured Campylobacter sp. | reverse complement strand
CTCCGCCGCAGTTAGAGCTTTGACGTGGATTTGCGGATATTTTTCTTTGATTTTTTTAAAAATTTCCAAATACCACTGCCACGACGTCTCAGGGTTGTGCGCCGAGACGATATGTATCTCTTTTGCGCCGCCGGCAACGCTTTTTTCGACGATTTTTAGTATTTCATCGTGGCTCATCGTGTATGGGTTTGGATTTTTGCGGTTTGCCGAAAACGCGCAAAATTTACACACGTCCGCGCAGATGTTGGTCGGATTTATATGCCGATTTACGTTAAAAAACACCTTTTTGCCGTGCAGTTTTCGCCGTTTGGCGTTTGCGAATTTACCCAGCGTAAAAAGGTCTAGGTCGTACAAGCCTGCGCATTCGTCCGCGTCCAGACGCTCGCCGCTTTGGAGTTTTTCTATTAAATTTGTCAAATTTTATTCCGAAAATAGATATTAAACGGCGATTATATGTTAAAAAAGCTTTGTTTTTGCAAAATTTTAGTATCATCGGATAAAATTTACACAAAAAGACGGCGGTAAAAAAGTGGCTTTAAAAGGAAATTTAAGCGGCGTTTTGGGCGGCGCAAATTTGGCCTCGCAGCTAAAAAAGCTTCAGGGCAAGGGCTTTGCAAATTTCATCGCAAAGCAAAGCGACGAGCTCATAAAAGCTCTATGCGCGCGGGTTTTGGACGAGATTTTCGCGGACTTTAACCCTGATGTAGATTTTATCCCGTTTTGCGTCATCGCTACCGAAAAATACGCCGACAACCTCATCTCCACAAGCTCGGTTTTAGAAATTTTACTCGTCTTTAAAGAAAACGCGGGCTTTAACGTCAAATTTATCCTAAAAAAGCTAGTCGCCGCGCTTGAAGGCTCAAATTTAAAGCTAAATATTAAAATTTGCGAGCTGGACGAGATTTTCGAAGCGCACAAAAACGACCACAAAGCAAAGGCCGCGTTTAGCCGTATCCGCTACATCTGCGGCTCGCGCACGCTGTATAAGGTCGCTCGGTCGGAGATTTATAAAACTCGCGAGTTTAACGCGCAAGAAAATCTCAAATTTTACGCCAAAAATCTAGGCGCCTTTAACGATATCCCAAACATAAAGCAAGAGCCCGATCTAAAAAACGACCTTGGCGGCACGAACGACATCTACTATCTAAACTGCGCTCTAAACGGCTTTGAAAACGAGATCAGCATGCGCTCGCAGGCTCTAAAATTTATCGACGAAAAGGAGCTTAGCGCGCTAAATTTGGCGACTGATTTTATCCTCTGCGTAAAATCGGCGCAAAATTTAACCCTAGGCTCGGACGTTTTTGCCCCCGCAAAGCTAAACGAGATCACCGCGCTCATGCAAACCAAGTCCAAAAAAACGCAAGAAAACAGCAGCGTCATCTCGCAAAAGCTCTTTTCCTGCATGCACTCGGTCGCCGTTTTCTCGCGCTATCTGGTCGCTAGCTTTTACAGGAGCAAATTTACAAGCGGGGTTAAATTTAGCCAGCTGCGAGCCGCGCGGCTAAAAAACGGATTTTATAGGTTTGAAAATACGATTTACGTCCCGCTGCACGTCCGCGCTAGGCCGCTAAATGCAGTGCTAAAGCAGCTTTTGGCTCTTGGCGATGCGGAGTATAAATTTGACGTCGGAACGATCTTTTACCTAAAACGCGCGCAAATCAGCAAAGAGGACGCCGAGGATTCGCTCGCGCTTTTTAGAAAAATTTTGATGCGAAACCACGCTCACTGCATTATCAAAGCGCTTTTGGACGCGGAGGTTTTGCCCGTTTTGGTTAAACCGCTCGAGCACGCCGTAAATTTGGCCGAATTTGACGGCTACCATAAATTTAGCGTCGGCGAGCACTGCGTTTTAAGCGTCAAATTTGCCGAAAATATCAAAGATAAATTCGTAAAATCGCTCTACGACGAGCTTTGCATCGAGGGGCGCACGCTGCTAAAGCTAGCCTTGCTGCTACATGACGCGGGCAAGGGGCTAGGCGGCGATCACTCGGTCGTGGGCTCAAATATCTTTCGCGCCTACGCCGCAAAGCTAAATTTGAGCGCAAAGGCCGTAAATATCGGCGTTACGCTCGTGCGCTACCACACGCTGATGAACGACGTGGCAAACCGCGAGGACATCTATGATCAGCGCACGATTTTTAGCTTTATCTCAAAGCTTGGCGACCCGCAAACCCTAAAGCTCTCATACATCGTCGCCTACTGCGTGATAAACGCGACGGATGAAAAACTCTATACGCCCTATTTGGCGCGGCTTTTGCGCGAGCTTTACGGCATTTGCCTGCAAAGCTTCGAGGATGAAAACCTGCTAGACGAAGCCGCAAGACGCGTAAAAAAGGAGCTTAGTATCAGGAGAAACGCCAAATTTGCAGCTTTAAACGAAAATTTGAAAGAAAAAATCTTTGCTATTAGATCAAATTTACTCTTTGCCAAATACCAGCCTGACGGCATCATCGGCATCGCTCAAACCGCGCAAAACGCGGATAAACTAAGCATACAGGTACAAAACCACCAAAGCCTAAGCATCGAAATTTACGCGCAAAACTATCCGAATTTAGCCGTTTTGCTCTCGTCTCTGGCACACCTTGATCTTGGATTTATGGAGATTTTCGAGCTATTTGAGGGCAAATTTTACGTCAAGCTAGAGTTTAACAAAAACGTCAAATCAAGCGAGCTAGAAACTCTAAAAAACCTCATCGAGATCTCGCTAAAAAGCGGCGCCTCAGCGCAGATAAATCGCCCGATAATACTAAAAGGCGAGCTAAATTTTGACGCGAACCACTCGCAAGAGTACGCAAAGCTGGGCATAAACGCGAAAGATCAGCGCGGGCTGATGGCTTACGTATTGGGAGTTTTTAAGGAATTTGATGTAAAAATAGCCAACGCCAGAATCCAAACCGTAAAAAACAGGACGCGAAATTTGCTGCTTATCGAAAAGCGCGAGGGCGTGGATCTAGGCGAAATTTTAAAATTATTAGAAAGCGAGTAAACATGTGCGGAATCGTCGGTTACGTCGGCAATAGAGAAAAAAGAGAGTTTATTTTAAACGGATTAAAAGAGCTTGAGTACCGCGGCTACGATAGCGCAGGCATGGCGGTGATGAGCCTAGATGGCGGTTGCGACAAATGCGCGCAGGAGATCGCCTTTTTCAAAGCCATCGGCAAGCTTGAAAATTTAGCCAAAAAATCAGAGGGCTTTAGCTCTAGCGGCGAAGGCGTCGCGATCGGACACACGCGCTGGGCTACGCACGGCAAACCCACCGAGATCAACGCTCACCCGCACCTGGGCGAGCACTCGTTCGTTGTTCATAACGGCATCATCGAAAACTACAAAGAGCTAAAAGAGGAGCTTGAGGCAAAGGGCGTTAGCTTCCTTAGTCAAACCGACACCGAGGTTATCGTGCATCTTTTTGAGGAAAATTTAAAAACTATCGGCGAGCCGTTTAAGGCGTACGAAGCTACGGTAGCGCGCCTGCACGGAGCATACGCGACGCTGCTTATCACCAAAACGGCTCCGGGCAAAATTTTCTTCGCCAAGGACGCCGCGCCGCTAGCTATCGGCAAAAGTGAGGGCAAAGAGGTATTTTTCGCCTCCTCTGACGCCCCGCTGATCGGCCTAGCCAAAGAGGTATACTACCTGGACGATAAAAGCTACGGATTTGTTAGCATTGACGAGATCGCGGTTTTTAAAGACGCAAAAAAACTAAGCCCGAGCTTTGCCGCGCTGCCTGCGGATAAAAGCTACGCGCAAAAAGAGGGCTACCGCTTTTTCATGGAAAAAGAGATCTACGAACAAAGCGCGGTCGTCTCAGAAACTCTAATGGGACGCGTCAAAGAGGATGCGGTAGGTCTTGAAAATTTAACCGACGAGTATCTACGCAATATCGATGATATCGTGATCTGCGCATGCGGCACGAGCTATCACGCAGCCCTTACGTCTAGCTATCTTTTTGAGAGGCTAGCAGACACTAGAGCCAAGGTCGAGATCGCAAGCGAATTTCGCTATAGACGCCCAAAACTAAACAA
>NZ_CALIII010000045.1 GCF_938018145.1 uncultured Campylobacter sp. | reverse complement strand
GTATTTGCCATCGGAAATCCTTTCGGCGTGGGCGGCAGTATCACTCAGGGCATAGTTTCCGGCTTAAATAAAGACAACATCGGCCTAAATCAATACGAAAATTTTATCCAGACAGACGCCTCGATAAACCCAGGCAACTCAGGCGGCGCGCTAGTCGATAGCCGCGGCTACCTAGTGGGCATAAACTCGGCCATACTTAGCCGCAGCGGCGGAAACAACGGCATCGGCTTTGCCATCCCGTCAAATATGACTAAAGATATCGCCAAAAAACTCATCGAAGACGGCAAGATCGAGCGCGGATATATCGGCGTGATGATAGCAAATCTCAACGAAGAGCAAAAAGAGATCTATAAAAATAAAGAAGGCGCGCTCATTAGTAGCGTAGAAAGCGGCCTTCCTGCCGATGTCGCGGGACTAAAGCGAGGCGATCTGGTCATCAAAATCGACGATAAAGAGATCAAAAACGCAAACGACCTAAAAAATCTCATCGGCTCGCTAGCTCCAAACAAAGAGATCACGCTAACCTACGAACGCTCCGGCAAAATCGAAACCGCCAATATAAAACTAGCTAATGCCAATACAAAAACAAACACCCCGGCGGCAAAAAATGGCACGGCGATCCAAGGCCTTAGCGTCACGGCGATCGACGACAACGCAAGGTATAAATACCGCCTAGCCCCCGATGCTACAGGCATCCTAGTAACAGACGTAAAAGCTGGCTCAAATGCCGAAAAAATCGGCTTTGAAAAAGGCGACATCATCATCCAAATCGCCGAGGAAAATATCAAAAATATGGATGATTTTAACAAAGCCCTAGCAAGTGCAAAAGGTAAAAAGACGCTCGTTTGGGTTAATCGCGGCGGACTTTTCCAAGGTCTTGTTATAAAATAATTTCTACCTTAAGGCGCGGGAAACTGCGCCTTTTCTTTTAAATTTTCCAAATTTCATCTTAAATTTGAACCGTCAAATTTGACGCTCTATCCTTTTTAAATTTGAACCGATTAAATTTAACCAAGCTTAAAAAAGCGTCCGTCTGCAAGCTGCAAGCGTAGCACAACAAAAAACAAGCCGCTACCGCCATTAAAAATTTAGTCAAAACTCGCTATAATCCAACAAAAGGACATAAAATGATAAAAATTCTGATGATAGAAGATGATTTAGAGCTGGCGGAAATTTTGACTGAGTTTTTAGCAAAAAGCGATATGGATGTAAAGACTGCAGAGGAGCCGTATATCGGGCTTTCGACGCTAAACGTAGAAAAATTTGACCTCGTGATCCTAGACCTCACGCTGCCGGGACTCGACGGCCTAGAAGTGTGCAAAGAGATCCGCAAGCGCCACGACGTGCCTATCATCATCTCAAGCGCACGCCACGATATCACCGACAAGGTAAATGCCCTAGATAACGGCGCAGACGACTATATACCAAAGCCCTACGACCCGCAGGAGCTGCTAGCTCGTATCAAAAGCCACTTGCGCCGCCAAAGCACCGTAGCGGGCGCAAATTTAAGCGGCACAAAAGAGCCTGCGCGTAAAAAAGATATCGCGGTAGATGATTTTAAACACGTCATCACGCTAAAAGGCGAGCCGTTAAATTTGACCGCAGCGGAGTACGACATCCTAAAATACATGCTTCAAAAAGAAGGCGGCGCCATCACGCGCGAGGAGTTTATCTACAACTGCGCGAGCATCAGCGAGGACTCGACGAACAAGAGCATCGACGTCATCATCGGGCGTATCAGAGGCAAGCTGGGCGACGACCCCAAAGATCCAAAGTACATCCACGCTATCCGCGGCATCGGCTACAAGCTAATGCAGTAAATTTTAAAGCCCGCAAATGAAACGCTCATCGGTTTTTTACACTATCACTTTTATCTTCGCGCTTGCGCTTACGAGCATCTTTTTGGCATTTTTGTGGCTGATGGACTACGACAAGCAAAACTACGCGCGCGAACTAAACGCCAAATACTCCACGATCGCTAGAAATCAGCTCTTTTTGATGAGCGGTATCATAAACGAAAAAGAGTACGAGCGTCAAACGGGCGACTTTAAGATGCCTGAGATCACGAACGAACAGCAAAAAGAGGAGATCCTGGCAAACGCAACCGTGCTTGAGGAGATCTCCGCAGACATCGGCTCTAGCGCCATCATGATCTATCAAAATCACCACTATCTAAAAGTCCAGCACGTGGATAAAATCCTGCTTTTAAAGGATAACGACTATCAACCATACCGCTACGACATCATCAAGATTATCTTTTTGCTAGTTGCGATCATACTTCTGGCCGCTTACGTTTTTGTTATCAGGAAGCTAAAACCGCTAAGAAAGCTAAAACGCCAGATAGCTAAATTTGCCGCGGGCGAGATCGAAGAAGTGCAAAACGTAAGCAGCGGTAACGACGAAATTTCCGAAGTTGCGGAGGCGTTTTATGACGCGGTGTCCCAGATCAAAAGCTTAAACGCGTCGCGCAAGCTATTTTTAAGAAACATAATGCACGAGCTAAAAACGCCGATCACCAAAGGCCGCCTAGCCGCCGAAATGATCGAAAAAAGCAAAAACCAAGAGCGACTAGTGTCTGTGTTTATAAAACTTGAAAATCTCATAAACGAATTTGCCGCCGTCGAGCAAGTCACGTCAAACATCGCGCTAAATAACACTAAAATTTGCCGTATCGACGACGTCATCGACGAGGCTCTGGATATCGCGATGGTAGATCCCGGACAGGTCACGATCAGCAAACTAGAGGACGTGAACCTAAACGCAGACTTTAAGCTGCTAGCGATCGCCGCTAAGAACATGATCGATAACGCGCTAAAATACTCCCCAAACAAGCACGTAAATATCACGATCACGCGCGAATCTATCAAATTTATCAACGAGGGCGAGCGGCTATCAAAGGAGCTGCGCCACTACGTCGAGCCCTTTACCAAAGGCGAAAGTGCGCAAAAGAGCTTTGGTCTGGGGCTCTACATCGTCGAAAACATAATCAAAGCTCACAAGCTAACTCTAAGCTACGAATACAAAAACGGGCTAAACGTATTTAGCTTTGAAAATCTGCAAAATATAGCGGCGTAGGCGTAAATTTGAGCGTTTTGTAAAATTTGCGGGGACGCGAGTAAAATTTGAGTTAAAATTTAAACCGAGCCACATTTGCTTAAATTTTAAAATTCAGCGTATCGTTTGCGACTAACTAAACGCCAAATTTTGAGCTACAAATTTGGTGCTCGTTTCAATTCCGCTCGCTACTCATAATAAAAAGACTTTACGGGCGCGAAATTTAGCCCCGCCTTTTCGCACAGTGCGTAAAAATCGACCTCGCCGCCGCGAGATTTAAACTCAAAATAGCATTCGTAAAGCTTTACGAAGTATTCAAACTCTAAATTTAGCCGCGCGCTTATCTCGTGTTTTTCTCTTGCGTCGCGAGCTTCGCGGATCAGCTGCTCGTAGTATGTGCGCTCTATCAGGCAACCCTCAGGGAAATGGTGCGCGCCCCAGTCTAGTGCATCTAATAGCTTACAAAAGTATAACTCCACGGTTCGTGCGTCGCAATGCTCATGGCGGTATGCACGGCGCAAAAGCTCATTCCTATCAAGCTCCCGCAAGCCGCGCGTGCAGATCTGGTACGCCCAGCGCAGATGCGGCATCTCGCCTGCGTCGCAGCGCCCTTTTAGATACTCGCCGACTAGCTCGCCGAGCCGAAACGGCAGCTCGCCGTTGCCGCGATTTTTTAGATTTTTGAGCTCGCTTTTATTTTCGTCTAAAATTTCGTGGCAAAGTTCGCCTAGTGCACGGTCACGCTGCGTCTGGCTAAATTCGCTTTTAAATTTACTTACAGTGCCCTTTAGATGCTCGCTTGCTCGTTTTTTTAAGCCCGCATCGTATAGTTTTAGATACTCGTAGAGCTCAAATTTTAGCCAGCCAAAAGCGTCCGTTTGCATTTAGTTTCCTTGTCTGCGTAAATTTAGCACATAAAAACCACGACCTCGCTGCGCTCAAACGCGATCTGCCGGCCAGTTAGAT
>NZ_CALIII010000044.1 GCF_938018145.1 uncultured Campylobacter sp. | reverse complement strand
GCAGCCTTCGTCTCCTCGCTTCTGACGTCTTTCGTCGCGCGCTTTTCGCCCTCGCCTGCGATCACAAATACATCTCTCGCAAACGCCCCGTCAGGCCGAAACGCCGCTCGCTCGCCGCCACTAGGCCGCCCCGAGCGCACGTCTTCAAAGCTAAATTTATAGTATTTGCCGTCATCGCCGATTATCGTCGTTTCGTTTATCGCTACGCCCTTCACCAACTCTCCTTTTTGCGTTTTTGCCGCCCTGTTTTAGATTAGCCCGCTTGTTTGCATTTTTGGGGTGCGGGTTATGCCGCCCGTCAAATTTGACGCCAAAGTCCCTAGTCCAGCCAAATTTTACGGTTTAGCCGCAGCTCCTCGACGATACGCAAAAAGCCGCCGATCTCGTCTTTGTAAAATCTATTCGCCCCTTTGCCCACGAGCGGACGGCGCAGATCAGGCTCGAAGTTATCGCGCCCCGTGCGGATCGCCATGCAGATTTTGTCGCCTATTAGCACGATGTTTATCGGGCGGTGAAATCTCGTTTTTAGCAGCTTTAGATTTTCCATCAGGCTAGGCGTGAGCGCGTACCTAGCCTCGATCTGATCGGTCGTATAGACACGAAATAGCCGCTCAAACTCCGCGTCGTCCATCCTCGCGCGCTTGCCGCCGTAGTCCTTAAAATCATCCGTCCCGCTGCAAATTTGCGTGACGCCCTTTAGCCGTTTAGGAAAATCCGCGACGAACAAAATCCCCGCAAAAAGCACTCTATGCGTCTTGTTTCCGTGCAGATCCTCTTTGATACTTATCGCCTCTACGTCGCTAAATTTGACCCGCACGCCCTCTATCTGCCCGAAAATCAGGTCGTTGCCCGAGTATTTGTCGATGTCAAAATCGTAAATCATATAAAGATAATCGCTCTCTACGTAGTCGCCCGGATAATACGTGAGACCGCAGTCCTCCACGATGCTCCTCACGACTTTTCGCTTAAATTTAAACGTAAAGCTATCGGTAAAAATACTCTCAAAAAAATAGTACATCGCAGCCCCGCAGACCACAAACGCACCAGCGCTAAGGGCGGCGTTTTGCGCTGCTAGATATAGCAGCCAAGCCACTGCGGCGGCAGCGAAAACGCAGGCAAGCTTTAGCCTAAAAAGCGAGCGTAAAACCTTTTGCCGCTCAAGCTCTAGCAAGACCAGATCGTCCATTTTTGCTCCTATTTTAATCTAACGCCGTTTTTATAAATTTGGCTATTTTACGGGCTTTCGTCTTTAAATTTGCGTTTTAAACCGCTTAAATTTAAGCTCGCCATTTGCTGGCGACGATACTTCAAATTCGGATCAAATTTGGCTCAAATTTACCGCCCGCGCCGCTTTTGCGCTCAAATTTGACGAGCCGACGAAGGCCGCTTGCATTTTAAAGAGTGCTGTTAAGCGCTCAAATTTAACGTCAAATTTGACGAAGCGAGCGCAAATTTAGCGGTTAAAAAGCTCGTGCACATCGTGCGGATCGTCTTGACCTTTCGGCACCTCGAAAAACGCCGCCTTATGAAACCTCGCCCAGCTAGCGACGAGATTTGACGGAAACATCTCCACGGCGTTGTTATAGTCGGTCACTGCGGCGTTGTATGCGCGGCGCGCAGCGGAGATCTGCTCCTCGATCTCGTTTAGCGTCTTTTGCAGGTGCATGACGTTTTCGTTGGCCTTGAGTTCGGGGTAGTTCTCGACGACGACGTTGAGCTTTGAGATGAGGTTTGACAGCTCGCCGTTTAGCGCAAATCTCTGCTCGTCGCCTGCGGCCTTTTGGATGCCGCTTCTAAGCGCGGAGATGTTTTCTAGCAGCTCGCGCTCGTGCGTGATGTACTGCTTGACGGTGGCGACGAGGTTTGGGATGAGGTCAAAGCGCCTTTTTAGCTGCGTATCGACGCCTGATCTGATGTTTGAGACTTGGTTTCGCTTGCCTACCAGCGAGTTGTAGACCGAAATGACGATGAGTGCTAGAACGGCGATGATGCCTAGGACGATGTACATTTTACTCCTTTGATTTAACTTTTGTTTTGATTATATCAAAAAGCTGCTGAAACCGGAAAATTATACTCGTTTTTGCCGCGCTAGATGCTAGGTCGCTCGGGGTTTGCTACCAAAATGCTAAATTTCGCTTACCCTTGCAAAAGCCGCTTTGCGAGCAAATCTCGGATACAAGGGCTAGTTGCCGTAAAATAAAGACGCGGGGCCGATTTTTGCACTTAAATTTAGGCTTAAAAACGCAAAATACGCTTTTGGATAAACCGTTTGTGCACTTTGCGTTACGGGCGAGTTGAGTCTTATTTTTAAACAAAAATCAAAGCAGATATGCGCAGGCAAAAACGACTCGGCGCAAGGTCATGCCGGGCAGCGGCGATAGGCGGGTAAAATCTAGCCTATAAATTTTCGCCTACACGGGCGACATAGCCCTTTGCCGCGATAAATTCGTATCTTTTTGAGGGTGATTTTACGCGAGCTAACGGCTAAATCATCGCAAATTTAGCGCCGTTTAAGCAGCAAGAGCAGAAATAGCGTTTCTAAACACACCAAAAGGAGCACGAACCCCATTTTCTCGCAGCTTCAGAGTTTTAAGCAGCAAGAGCAAAACTGGCTTTAAACGGCAAATCGCCGAGCCACCAAATCCACCCCGCGCGTTTTGCGTTTAGGCAAGGAAATTACCGCTCGCGCCTTATGCAAATTTTAGCCATTTTGCCGGCTGCAAGTAGGCAAATTTACGCTTACTAGCAAGCCTAGAGGGCAAAAGCGCGGATTTGCACCGCGCATAAACGGCAAATTTGCGACTTTGCGCCGTAAGGCAAAAACCAAAACTAGCCAAAAGGCGCAAATTTAGGGCGCGTATAAAAACTAAACCAAAGCGCTTTAGCCTTTTAAAGCTCGCAAATTTTGCCGCAAACCCGCTTTTACCGCGTCTTGCGCGATAAATTGCGGGATAAATCCTAGCAAATCACCACTTCATACCCGCTTCCAACCAAAAGTTGCGGCCAAGGCCGTATTCGTAGTAGTTGCCCTCGTTTGAGGCGATAAATTTTTTGTTTAAAAGATTATTTATATCAAGATTTACAAACGCTCGAAAATCGCCTGCCAGCCGCCTTTCATAACCTATGCGCATATCCCAAGTTGCGTATGCGGGCAGCTTTTGGCGCTCGTAGACGTACATCCCGCGCGCCCTATTCCAGCCGCCTAGTAGCGCGTCCGTTTTGCTCGTATAGTTTATGAAATTTGAAACGCTAAAGCCGCTAAATTTAGCCGAGTGGCGAAATTTGGCGGTAAAAGGCACATGGTAATCAACGACGGGTAGTTCGCTTTTTTTGATGGTTTTACCGTTATACGAGACGTCGTCGTTCATCTCGTCGTCTTCGTAATCCGTAAAGCTCCTGCTTTGCTTAGTAAAGCTTAGCGAGCCTTCAAAATCGTTTTTTACGCCCCAAATTTCGATCGGAGCGATGTTTGCCGCGCTTAAGGTTACGATGTCGCGCTTGCTTTGCCCTTCGTTGGTAAATATAGAATATCCGTTTCCGTAGCCTGTTAGCGGCTCTCTTACGTATTTCATCGCTACTTCGTCGCGGCCTTGGCGTCTTACGTATTTGAGATTTAGCCTCGCGTTGCCGACGTCGCCGCGATAATACGCGCTAAATTCGTCGTCGTAAGGCGTCTTTAGCTCTCTGATCGGGTAACGGTCGCTATCGTAATCGCCGCACACGTAGGGTGCGCCGTATGAACCTCTAGTGCAAGTTTTACTCATTTTATAGATGCCGTTATACATCTTGTACGCGAAAAAATTTCGTCCGTAGTAGCGGTTTAACCCGAGTCCTACAAAATTTTTATCCGCGAATTCATACTCGGCTAGCAACCTCGGGGCCAAATTTACGTCGTTATTATCGCCGTTTCGCTCGATGCGAAGTCCGGGGCGAAATTTAAACGCGCCAAACCTCATCTCGTCTTCGAGATAAAGGGCGAGATTGGTTTGCGTAGCCTTGGTTTTTACGGCGTAGTAGTAG
>NZ_CALIII010000043.1 GCF_938018145.1 uncultured Campylobacter sp. | reverse complement strand
CCCGGCATCAAAAAGAGTATCGACGAGCCGATCGCCACGTCGCTAGTGTGCGTAAGGCCGTAAAATACGCCAAGATAGGCGATAAAAGATACGACAAACGAGGTCAAAACATACTGGATTTTTAAATTTACGCCCATTTTAGCAAGCGCGAATTTAAGGCTATATCCAACAAGCGTCGCGAAAAATACGCATACGACCGAGCCCGCATCTCCGCCGAAAAGCCTGCAAAACGCCGCATTTGCAAGGCTGATCAAAATAAGCGAGCTTGTAAATTTATTTGCGCCTATTCGCATGACGCCCTCAAACTGCTCTTTGGCCTCATCTAAGCTCAAATTTTCATCCAAAATCCGCCAGCTAAGCGATGAAAGCTCGGAAATACGGTTAAAGCTCACCTGCCCCAGCGGGATCTTTTTTACGTAAGTTCGGCGCAGGGAGTTGTCGGCCGAGTCCATGACGCTAATGGTAAAATATTTCACGAAAATCGTCACGCTAACGTCGTAGCCGTAGCGCCTAGCCACGCGGTCCACGCACTTTTCGACGCGCGCGGTGTAGGTGCCCGCACTCACCATCGCCGCCGTGTAGTCAGATAGAAAATCGGTTAAAATTTGGATATCGGGCTTTGCGCTCATTTTTCTGCGGTTTTAAATTTGATAAAAAACAAAGCAAGCTGCGCAAACAACATCAGCTTCATCGTCCACTCGCTAGCTACGTGCATCTGCCTAAACTCGGCCGTCTGCGTCGCCGCCTCGCCAGCGGCCTGCGCATCCATGACGAAAGGCGTGAAGTAAAACACGAACGAGAGCGCGAGGACTAAATTTATCGCGCAAAGCATACCCATGCTAAATTTAGCGGCAAATTTGACGCTAGATCTAAACGATGCAAACTCGTAAAGCGCGGCTATGACGCTAACGGCTAGCAAGGCGTAGTTAAATTTAACAAATATCGTAGCCATCAGTTTGCCGCTTTGAAACTGCGTAAGTACGCCCTCGCCAAGTATGCTCTGCGGATAAAAAATCGTGGGTGCAACCAGAGCGCCCAGAGCCAGCTCCGTACCGATGAGTGCGCCAAGAAGCAAAAAATAAACGCTTTTCATAATTTTCCTTTTTTTGATTTACCGCACCCATTTTAGGGTTATAGCATTTAAAATCCGCTAAATTTAAGCAAAAAGGGCGAAAATTTACGAGCGCTAAATTTGACGCAAGTAGTAGCAAATTTAGTTTACCAGCCAAAGCCCAAACTGCGCGCAAATTTAGAAATTTGCAAATATATTTCGCGCGACGAATCCGCGGTCAAACCCAGCTAAATCCTTGTAAAACTCCGCCTCGAACCCGTTAAATTTAAGCGCGCTTTGCATGCTTTCTCGCTGATCGTAGCCCATCTCGCAGGCTAGGTATTTTACGCCGCGATTTTTAGCGACGAGGATTATGTTTTTTAAGATCTCGTCGCCCGCCGCACCGCCAAAGAGTGCCTCATGCGGCTCGTTTAGCACGAATTTATCAAGCCCGTAGTCCCGCGCTATGTATGGTGGGTTTGAAACTAGCAGATCAAACTGTCCGTAAATTTGATCCAGATATGCGCATTTTACGAACTCTATCCTATCCTCTACGCCAAATTTCGCGGCGTTCTCGCGAGCTAAATTTAACGCCTCGTCGCTGATATCGGAGGCTATTATTTTGGCGTTTGAGTTTAGCGCCAGGCAGATGCTGATTATCCCGCTTCCGACTCCAATCTCGGTGACTAGAGGCGGCTCCTTTCGCGCGGGTAAATTTGATAAAATTTCAAGAGATTTTTCGACTAAAATTTCAGTCTCCGGACGCGGGATCAAGACGCCCTTTTTTACGTTAAAGCTAAGTCCGTAAAAGCCCGCCTCGCCCGTTATATACTCTAGCGGCTCGTGACTTGCGAAGCGCTTTGCAAGTGCGAAATATCCGTCCGCATCCTCTAGCTCGCGGTTTAAATTTAAAAATATCCATTCGATTTTTACGCCAAGATGCTTCGTTAAAAGTGCCTTGGCTACGCGCGCCGGATTTGCGCCGCTTATCTCGCACGCTGGAGCTATCTGCGAGGCGGCGGCTTTTAGCGCGTCATTTACCGTCATTTTCCAGCTCGTTTATACGCTCAAAGAGGCTTGGGTGCGAGTGATAGAAAAAGGCGTAGAGCGGGTGAGCCTTCGGGAA
>NZ_CALIII010000042.1 GCF_938018145.1 uncultured Campylobacter sp. | reverse complement strand
AGTGGCGTCCGATAAATATATTGCCGCGATAAAATAAAAGGCGAATTTTGAACTTAAATCTAATACGACTCATAACGATGATAAATTTTGGGTTTTAGCGGTTATGGATAGTGTAGAAAATAGCGTCGTTTCATCGCGGTTTATCCGCATGTGCGGTCAAATTTGCTTGATAAAACGACTAGCTAGCCTGCCTAAACGCCAAATTCGGCTACCGCAGACTAGCTAAATTTACACCAAATCCCTGCTGCTAAAGATAAAATACCCTCCAACAAGCATAATAGCGCCCAAAATCAGCGGATAAAAAATCGAGTAAATAACAAACCCAAACGCGCTAAAGTTGTTTAGCACGAAATTTGACGCTACGCCGATAACGGCTAAATTTGGATCAAACAGGCTAATCGCCGCGATCCTAAAGACCTCGATCGGGTTAATGAGTGCGATAAAAAAGATGATATCCTCGCGCACGTTGCTTTTCATCAAAAAGCCGATCAGCGCGAGATCCAAAAACGCTAGCAAGATAAGCCAGAGTAAAAACGCGACGCCTTGACCCATTTCTTGATTTTTGATCATCGACGAGATGAGAAATCCAAACGACAAAAACACGAAGCTAAGCGCGAAAAGTAGGGCGGTGTAGAGGGTTAGGATATTCCACGGGATTTCGATTTTTTTAACTAGTCCGGCAATCACCGCAATAACAAAAGAGAGCAAAAGCGGCACGAAAATAACGAAAATGCGCCCCAAAGCCTTGCCGAAATAGTATTCGCCCAGGCTAACGGGAAAGCTAAGCATATACTCAAGCAGGTTCGTATCGCGGTCGGCGCTGATGCTGCGCACGGTCGAGATGAGGATGAAAATGGGCACGATAATGATGCAAATTTGGATAAAAAGCAGCAAAAGCCGCGTAAGCCCACTAAAGCCCAGCACCCGCGAGTCCGTCACGCCGCTAAAGATAAAAGTAACGATAAGCCCCATAAAAACTAGCATATAGATGAGAAACCAGCGCGAGCGCAGCGACTCGGCGACGTCTAGTTTGGCGATGAGTAGCAGGTTACGCATGCGCGCCTCCTTGAGAGATTAGCTCGTCTTTTACGATTTGCCCCAGGTCCATCTCGACGTAGCGGTTTGATATGCCCTGCACCTCATCAAGCCTATGCGAGATGAAAACCAGCGTCTTTTCGCGCGCGAACTCGCCTAGTAGATCCATAAAATTTCGCCTGGCTTTCGGGTCTAAATTTGCCGTGGGCTCGTCAAACATCATGGCTTCGGTGTTTTTAGCAAAGGCGATTGCGATTAGCATTTTTTGCTTCATACCGCCCGAGAGTTTGTAAAAGGGCTTGTGAAAGTTTCCTTTTAGATCAAGCTCCATTTTCTCGCAAAATTTTTCTATATTTTCCTGCGCTACGCCCGAGCTTTTGCAGACGAACTCGCAAAGCTCTTTTAGGTTAAATTTAAGCGGCGGCGGCGTTTGCGGGACGAAAGATATCACGCTAAGGGCTTCTTTGCGCGCGGTAAATGGGTCAAAGCCGTTTACTCGCACCTCGCCGCTGTTTGGTTTAAATTCGCCCAGGATTATACGCATCAGCGAGCTTTTGCCCGCGCCGTTTTGCCCGAGCACGACCGTTTTTTGCCCCTTTTCTATGCTTAAATTTACGTTTTGCAGTATCTTTTGCGAGCCAAAAGCCTTTGTGATGTCTTTTAAGATTATCAAATTTATCCTTTTAGATGAGCTTTTTAAAGCCGTTGTCAAATTTCAGCGCGTCGTGGTGACACACGTCGATACAGCGCCCGCAAAGCGTGCAGTCGCCGCCCACGAGACGAAATTCTTTTTTATTTTCGTCGCCGTCAAGTTTAGCGTTTTTCTTCGTGATTTCAAGCACATGCGGCACGAGACAGGTATCGATGCAGACTAAACAGTGGTCGCAGCGATCTTTGTTCCAGCTGACTTTAACGGCGTTGGTGCGGGTTAGCAGCGAGTACGTCGCGCCGATGGGGCAGACGTAGCGGCACCAGCCTCTGCGGGAGTAGAAAATCTCGACTAAAAGCACGAAAAGGGCAAACCAAATCGCGTGAAAATAGCCGTAGATGACGAACCTAGACACTATGCCCGTCACGCTAAAAATCTCAAACACGAGCTGCGAGCTAGCAAAGCTCATCGCGATAAAAAGCGCGGTAAAGACGTAGCGCCATTTGGGATCGAACTCGCGGCGTTTGATGATTTTTTTAGCAGCTAAATTTTCGTGGAT
>NZ_CALIII010000041.1 GCF_938018145.1 uncultured Campylobacter sp. | reverse complement strand
TCAAAAGGCCGAAATTTTGCGCTATTTTAGCTTAAATTTTATAAAATCACCGAAAATTTAAACGAAGGAGCGAGCGTGAAAAAAATGTGGGAGGGGCGCTTTAGCGAGGCGAGTTCGGCGCTTTTGGAGGAGTTTAACGCCTCGATCGGCTTTGATAGGGCGCTTTGGCAGGAGGATATCGCGGGCAGCAAGGCGCACGCTCGGATGCTCGGCACTTGCGGGATTTTAAAGCCTGACGAGAGTGAAAAGATCGTCGCGGGGCTTGACGCCGTGTTTGAGGAGATAAAAAGCGGTAAATTTGAGTTTAAAACCGCCGACGAGGACATCCACATGGCGGTCGAAAAGCGCCTAAGCGAGCTCATCGGAAGCGATCTTGGCGGTAGGCTGCACACCGCGCGCAGCAGAAACGATCAGGTCGCGCTTGATTTTCGCCTCTACGTGCTTAAAAGCGGTGCCGCGATCGCCGAAAAAATCCGCGAGCTAGTAGAGGCTCTGCGAGATATAGCTAGCGAGCACGCGGACACGCTGATGCCCGGCTACACGCACCTTCAGCACGCCCAGCCCGTGAGCCTTGCCTATCATTTGCTCGCTTACGCGTTTATGTTTCGCCGCGACTACGAGCGCTTTGCCAGCTCACGCGAGCGAAACAACCTCTGTCCGCTGGGCTCCGCCGCGCTTGCAGGCACGCCGCATCCGATAAATCGCGAGCTGGTCGCGCAGCAGCTCGGGTTTGCGGGAGTGACGCCAAACGCGATGGATAGCGTCAGCGACCGCGATTTCGCGCTGGAGATTTTGTTTAACGTAAGCGTGCTGATGACGCATGCGTCGCGCCTGTGCGAGGAGCTCATCTTGTGGAGCTCGCAGGAGTTCGGCTTTGTCACGATCAGCGACGCGTACAGCACGGGCAGCTCGATCATGCCGCAGAAGAAAAACCCCGACGTCGCCGAACTAATCCGCGGCAAAACGGGGCGCGTAAACGGCAATCTCGTCGCGCTGCTAACGGTGATGAAGGGCTTGCCGCTAGCCTACAACAAGGATATGCAGGAGGACAAGGAGGGTGTTTTTGATAGCGTCGCCACCGCGCTTGCGAGCCTTGAAATTTTAAAACAGATGCTAAAAACGGCTAAATTTAACGAGCAAAATATGCTCGCAATGACGCGCCGCGGGCACCTCACGGCAACCGATCTGGCGGACTATCTCGTGCGGGAGAAAAACGTACCGTTTCGCCGGGCGCACTTCATCACGGGCAAGGCCGTGGCGTATGCGGAAAATTTGGGTCTAGACTTGAGCGAGCTAAACGCGCAGCAGCTTGCAAGCGTGGATGAAAGCTTGGACGCGGGTGCGGTTAAATTTCTTGATCTAAACGCTTCTAAGGAGGCGCGCAAGTCGCAAGGAGGCACGGCAAATGAGAGCGTTGCGGCGCAGATTGAAATTTTAAAAGGGTGGCTGAAAGATAAATAAATTTTAAAATTTATCGCCAAAAGGCGAAAATTTAATTATAATTATAGAAAAATTTAAGGAGGAAAGGATGTTTGGAAACGGATATAAAAAAGAGCTAGAAAGCAAAAATGCTGCTTTAGAGCAAGAAAACGAAAGTTTAAAGGCGCAGATAAAGCAACTTCAAAGCGATCTAGAGGCCGTAAAATCAAGTGCGGTTAGCGAGCAGGACGCGCCTAAGTTGCAGGCTGGCGCGGTCAAACTGCTACTGGATAGTTATGCCGACGGTATAAATTTCTTGCAGGGTACGATGGAAGAAAATTTAGAAATACTCAAAAATATAAACGAGCTAAATAATCTAACTTTTACTAAGACGGGCGAACTGCGCGAGCAGACGAGCTTTATCGTTAGCTCTATGCAAAACGTTCAGCAAATGAGCGGCGACCTGCAAAACGACGCCTCGTCGCTAAATAACAGCGTGATGTCGATCGTGGAGATTATAAATCTCATCAAAGACATCTCGGATCAGACGAATTTGCTAGCTCTAAATGCAGCTATCGAAGCGGCTCGCGCGGGCGAACACGGACGCGGATTTGCCGTCGTGGCCGATGAGGTGCGAAAGCTCGCCGAACGCACGCAAAAGGCTACTCTCGAAGTCGAAGTAAATATCAATGGACTAAAACAAAGCTCAAATACCATGATAGGAATGAGTGAGAATTTTTCTCAAATTTCAGGCGACGTAATGCGCGTTTTGAGCGATTTTCAAGGCACTATCGCAAGCGTGAACGAAAACACGCAAAATATCT
>NZ_CALIII010000040.1 GCF_938018145.1 uncultured Campylobacter sp. | reverse complement strand
GCCGATGATCGCGTAGTCTAGGGCGTTTAGTCCGTTATCATCCACTGCCTGCACGTCCGCGCCGTTATCTATCAAAAGCTGCAAAATTTCCACGTCCGCCGCACCCGCCGCGCTCATCAGCACGCTTTTTGACACCCCGTCAAAGTCGCAGAGCTTTACAAAGCTTGGCAATTGGACGTTTAAATTTGAGCTATAGGCAAGCTTGGTGCTCATGTCTATCAGCCTTTTGTTTACTAGAGCTCCGTTTCCTAGTAGAAATTTGACTAAATTTATATCGTTTAGCTGCACGGCCTTAAAAAGCGGAGTGACGCCGAGCAGATTTGCATAGTTTACGTCCGCGCCGCTAGAAACCAGGAGCTTTACGTTATTTAAATTTTTAAGTGCGAAAAACAGCGAATTCTCAAATCCGTAGTTTAAATTTACACCCGCGCGCAAGAATTCCTTTATCACATCCTCGCTTTTTTCGTAAAGAAGCGCGGCATTAAATGCGTTTTGTAGCGAGACTTGCGACACGGCGCCAGAATATATCGCCTCATTTATGCCGTATTTTGTAAAGGTCGGGTCGCTAACCTTTCTCGCAAACTCGTCCATATCGCCATTTTGCAAAGTCGCGGCGGCAAATTTTAAAAACTCGTTTGCAACCTTTGAAGCGTAATAAATCGCGCTGCCTTCGTCTATTTTGAAATTTGATTTGTAGTAGTTTACGAGCGGCTCAAGCGCGGCGTTGTAGTCTTTGTTAAAGTCCTTAAAAACAGTGAAATTACTTAGGCTTTGATGTCCCCAGAAGCGAAGTCTGGCTCTATTTTGCGCTACAAGTTTTTCGTATTCGTCGGGACTTTCTAGCTCTTTGGCGTAAACTTCGGGCGCATAGGAGGCTTTTAAGATCTTAAATTTAAACTCGTTTAAATTTTTAGTCGCCAAATTTCCGACGCAAGCAAGGCTTTCGGCGCGAATCTTTTGAGCGGCCGAGAGTAAAATTTGAGCCTCTTTTAGCCCCAAGATAGAGTCGTTGCAGTTTGGCTCAAATCCTCCCGAAAAGGTTAAATTTTGAGAGAAAAATCGCTGCTTATCAACCAAAGCGTCATCGCAGTTAAAGCCTGCAAAAACAAAAGAAAACAACAAAAATATCGGCAAAATAAATCTCATCGTATGCCTCAATATCTTTTAATTTTGATAATTCTACCAAAAAATAATTTGGTAAAAATAAATTTACCGCTCATTAAAGCAAACGTCCGCAAACGCGGCTTTTAGCTTCTCGTAAAGCGGAGTAAAAGGCACGCCGTTTACGCGCACTTCGGCGATAGACGTGATGAAGTTCGTATCTCCGCTCCAGCGCGGCACTAGATGATAGTGCACGTGCTCTGCGATACCCGCACCCCCTGCTTTGCCAAGATTCATCCCGATATTTACGCCCGCCGCGTTTAGTTCGCGTTTTAAAATTTTCACGCCCTCGCGCACGTAGGCGCTCATCTGCGACCACGTCTGCTCGTCTAGGCTTTCGATATTATCGGTGTGCACGTAAGGTATCACCATAAAGTGCCCCGGCGTATACGGGTAGAGATTCATGATCCCAAAACACCGCTTTGCGCGAAACAAAACGCCAGTCTGCGCGTCTTTTTCTGGGCAATTTACGACATTGCAAAAGACGCAGCCCTGCTCCTTTTTACTAAAATATTCGCTCCTCCACGGCGCGCAAATGTGCTCCATATCAGCCCTCCTTTACGATTTTTACGGCTTTTGCCAAGTCCTCTTGCCTCATAAAATGCTCGCCTATCAAAAATGCGTCGGCTCCTTGCGCGTGCAGCTCTTTTAGCTGCGAGTGCTCGTAGATGCCGCTTTCAGCGACTATGACGCTTGCATTTTTGATTTTAGAAAACAGCTTCTCGCAAAGACTCATATCCATCTCAAACGTGCTTAAATTTCGGTGATTTACTCCGACTATCTTTGCACGTGCGAAATTTGACTTTTCTACGTCCTCTTCGTCGTGCGTCTCTACTAGAGCCTCAAGCCCGAGCGATCGCGCGTAATCAAGCAGCCGCTTTAACTCGCCCGCGCTAAGAGCCTTTGCGATAAGCAAGATAAAGTCGGCTCCGTAAACGAGCGCTTCTAAAATTTGATACTCGTCTACGATAAAATCCTTGCGAAGCAGCGGCAGCGAGCTTTCGCGTCTTATGGCCGCCAGATACTCCAAATCTCCTTTAAAAAAATGCGGCTCGGTTAGAACCGAGATAGCGTTCGCGCCGCCTTTTTCGTACTCTTTTGCTATCTCTATGGGCGCGAAATTTGGCCTTATCAGCCCCTTGCTAGGGCTTGCTTTTTTGACCTCGGCGATGATGCGATACGGCTCGTCTGCGCTGCTTTTTAGCGCTTTTACCGCGTCTTTTATCTCGCGAGGATTTTTCGCCGCGAGCTCTTGCAGCTTTTCAAAAGGCGTTTGCGACTTTCGCAGCGCCAAGTCCTCTTTCGTACGCTTGATTATCTGATCTAGTATCATTTTTTACCCTTTTTTAGGCACTCTTTGATAGAGTTTATATGCTCTTTGCCTTCGGGCGAATTTACAAATTCCTCGTCGTGCAGGACTTGTTGCATTATCTCGTCAGCCTTTTTGCACTCGCCTAGCTTATAGTATCCCCACGCTAGCGAGTCTAAATAAAACACCGACCCAGGCTCTAGCTCTAGGGCTCTGTTTACTAGCTCTATGCCCTTTTTCGCGTCTATATCGTGATCTATGAGTAGGTAGCCGTAGTAGTTTAGATATAGTGCATTATTTAGCTTTACGGCTGATTTTTCAAAGTTGGCAATCACTTGTTTGAGGCTATCTTTATCTATCTTTTTGGTTTGTTTATCCGTATCTCTTTCGTACTGATATATCGCCATTTTGGCTTGATATTCGAGATTAAAGCTCTTATCAAAGGCTTCCTGCGCCTTTTTATACGCCTTAGCAAAATCCCCCGTCGCAGCGTAAAGATCCATCAAAGCGTCGTCGTTGTAGGAGTATTTTTGCAAAAATTTGATCGCACCGTCGTAGTTTTTTTGATAGACATAGACGCCAAGCGCCTTTTCGAGATAGATTTTTTCTTTCGTCGCTTCATAAAGCCCCTCGTAAACATCGATCATATCGGAGTAGCGGCCGTCCTGCGCGTAGATATCTACTAGCGCCGTGCAGGTCTCTACCTCGCAGCCGTCGATACGGCGCGAGCTCTCCAGGTGCCTGATCGCCTCTTTTTTGTCGTTCATTTTATTGTATAAAAGATCGACTATTCGCAGTAGATTTTCCACGCTCCTATCTAGCTCATACGCGCGCTCAAGCTCTCCTAGAGCGGCTTTGTTGTCGTTTTGCATCGAGTAGACGGCAGAGAGCATGACGTGGTTTTTAGAGACGTCCTCTTTTTGGACGAGCTCTTTCATTATCTTTGCGGCTTCGTCGAGTTTATTTTCGCTCATCAAATTTGCGCCCTGTATGCGAAGCACGTCCACGTCGTCTTTTAGCACCTTTTGGCTGAGCGCTAAAATGCTTTTAAAATTTACGTTTTTAGAAAAAAACGCGAGCCTGAGCGCCTCTTTTAGATAGTCCGTGTTTTTAGTTTTTTCGTAAAGCTGCTCGTAAAGCTCGGTCGCCTCGTCGTGATTAGCGTTTTCGACCGCCAAAAGCGCCTTGATAACGTATAAATTCTCGTCAAAGCCGTCTTTGGCGGTAGCAAAACAAACAAGCAAGGCCGCCAATATAAATTTTAAAATCGCCTTATTCCCGCGCATTCTTTCTCCAATTCATTGATTTTATCCTTAAAATAGTCCCAAAACGGAAAGGTGCGGCACTGGCTCGGTCGAAAGTCGTAAACCGAGCAGTTTTTTGCCGTTTCGTCAAAAAATACGCACGCAAATCCACCGTCGTAGGGCTTTTCTTTGAGGCTAAATTTGTATCCGAATTTATCTAAAAATCGCGATCTAAACTCATCCTCGTTTATTTTTAAATGTTCCGCTAGCGCCGAAATTTCCGCCGAGCTTATCCATATATAGCCGCTTTCTCCCGTGCAGCATTTGCCGCCGCACAGCTCGCACTTGCTAGCGTCAAATTCATAACCAAAACCGCTTTGTCTTAGCAAACTCACTCCGCAACGTCCTTGCTTTGCGTGTTTGCCGTAGCGAAAATTTCGGCTGCCTTTTTACTATAAACGCCGCCTTCAAAAACAAAAATCGGCGGTAAAATTTGAGTCAAGGATTTTGAGCTTTTTTTGGCCTCGATTAGTACCAAATTTGCCGCGCCGTCCGCTTTTGGATGCACGAAGCAAAGCCTAGTAAGCGTAAATTTAAATTCGCTCAAACAAAGCAAAATTTCAGATATACGCTTAGCGTCGTAGCAAAAGCTAAAAACTCCGCGCGGCTTTAGAAGCGAATTTGCGCTACCCACAAGCTCGCTAAGCGGCAAATTTTCGCTATATCTAGCGGTGCGTAGATGCTCGTTCTCGCTTTTTTTCGCGCCGTCGTGATAAAAAGGTGGGTTTGAGACGATAAGATCATATCTTTTTTCGCTCTTAAATTTAGCAAAATCAGCCGTTATAAACTCGGCTTCAAGCCCGTTTTGGCTAGCGTTTGCGGCGGCTAAATTTACGTTAGCTTCTAAAATATCAAGTAAGCTAAGCGAAATTTTAGGAAAATCGCGTTTTAAAAGAAGCCCCAAAACTCCACTACCGCAGCCAACTTCCAGCACCTCGCCGCGCACTCCGCCCTCACGGATAAAGCCATATAAAAACATCGTGTCGCTGTTGTAGCGGTAGCCGTTTTTGGGCTGAGTGATTATCATCTATATACCTTGATGATAAATCCTTGCTTATCTTGAGAGGTAATGATGTCATTGCTGTATGAGATGCGCGAAAAGTCGCCGAATTCATCTTTTATCATTTCACCGGCGACCTTGGCGCGCTCTTTGCCGATACCGAAATTTGCGTATGAGTTGATCTTTTCAAGTTCGTCTTGCGGGATCACTTTTGCCGCTTTTGACGTGGCGATAAAGTTACCGCGGCTCACTATCGGCGTGATCTCGAAATAATAATTTGAATTATAACTCTGCAAAAAGTCACTTACTTTGTTTTTACAAACTTGCGTCGGCTTATCTGAACCAGCGCTCATATCAGAGCACTCGACCGAGGCGATGAAAACTACCTTTTTAGGCACTTCGGCTTTAAAATTTAGCTGGATTATCTTTTTTAGATTTTCATTTTCGCTCATTAGCTCTTCGTTTTTGGTTAGTATCTGCGCCACTTCGCCCTTTGCGATGTTTTTTTGCGTACTCGTTTTGGCTAAATTTTCCTTCGTATCGCTTAGATCTTTAGCTCCGTCTTGCATCTGTTTTTTTAGAGTAGCCAGCTCTGCGTCTTTTTGCGTTAAAAGCTTATTTAGAGCATCTATTTGCTCTTTACTTTCCTTGTCGGCTTTGATGTTATTTTCGACCAAGGTCGTGATTTTGTTATTTAAAATTTTATAGTTTTGGATATTTTTTTTACTAGCGGCGATCTCGTCTGTTAGCAGCTCTTTTTGGATATTTAGCGACTCGTTTAGATCGACTACCTTGGCTTCCGCGCTTTTTAACGAGCTATCTTTTTTCGAGACCTGATCTTCTAGCTCATAAATTTTACCCTTTAGCTCAGTTACGTTTCGCTCGGTATCTTGACGCTCTTTTTCGAGCTGATTTTTTAGCTTATCAAACTCTGTTTTGTGCATAGCTAGGATTTTTTCTACCTCTTTTTCAAAGCCCTTTTTCTCTCTCTCAAGCTTTGCAACCAGCTCTTTATTCGTCGCGTTTAGCTCGCTATTTATCGACTTTAGCTTGGCTTTTGACTCGGCTTTTTTATTTGCGTTTTCGAGGCTCGCTTCAAGCTCGCTTATTTTTTTTCTGTCCGCGTCTTGTTCTTTTTCTAGGGCGGCGATCCTATTTTTGGATAAATTTTGAGCGTTTAGCGCCTGAGCGTTGTATTCGCTAGCGATCCTTTTTATCTCGCTATCTTTTAGGCCCAGCTCGTTTGCGAGCCTAGCATTTTCGCTCTTTAGTTTTGCGGTCTCTTCGGTCGCCGTTCTTAGTTCGCTTTCAAATTTAGCTTTAGCAGAAGTCGCTTCGTTTTTTAGCTCGTCGTTTTGAGCTTCGAGCCGTTTTAACGCATTTTGACTCTCGTTTTGCGTTTTAGCGCTTGATTTGTCAAATTCACTCTGCTTTTTCTCAAGCTCGGCTTTTAGAGTCTTGATCTCGCTGCGAAGTGAAGTCAAATTTTGCTCTAAATTTTTGTTTTTCTCGTTTTCTTCCTGCGCTTTGGCTAGTTTTTTATTTAGCTCGTCGATCGCGCTTAGGCGCTGTTTGTCGTTGGCGCTGGCGGCTTGTTTTCGCCTGGTTTCCAGCTCGGCTTTTTGATCGCTTAAGATATTTGAGATTTCTAGATTTTTGCTCACTAGATCGACGTTATCGTCATAGAGTAGCTTATTTTGAGCGCGCAGGACGCGGATTTGCTCTTTTAACTCGGTTTCACTACCCAAAATAGGCGCGTCTGTATCGTTTGCGTCAAAATTTTTCGCGTATTGCTCCTGCGGCGCGGTTTGGTTTTGTGGGATCAAATTTTCTTTAATCGGGATATTTACGCGCTCGTTTTTAGGTATCTCTTCGACGTTCATTATCTGTACGGCGAGCTCCGTAGGCTTTGGCAAAGGCTTCGTAAACTCGAAATACAAATAATATCCGCCCAGCGTAAGCAAACAACCGCAGATAAAAAATAAGACTAAATTTAACGCTCTCAACTCTATTTTTCCTTGATGTCTTGGACTACCTTATGCGCGTGATTTAGCGCGAGCACGATCGAGCCGCCGTTTTTTAGCACGATGTCGCCGCCGATATATAGGCCGGGTACGCTGCTTTCATAGTGCTCGTTTACGACCGGATCTTTATCTGCGTCAAGTTCTACTCCGCATTTTTGTAAAAAATCCACCGGAGTCGAGCCGCCGATGGCGTAGACGACCCTGTCGTAGACTCTGATTTTTCCGTTTGAAAAGTGCACCCTCACGCGTCCGGATTCGTTTTCGATCTCGGTGATATCGTGATTTAGTCGCACTTTTAGCTTATTTGCTTTTTCTAGTTCCCATAGCGCCGTTACGTTTACGTCGTTTACGCGGCTAAATTTATCCTTGCGGTACGCCAGCGTCGTTTTGTTGTATTGGCACAGCTCGATAGCGTACTCTACGGCCGAGTTTCCGCCGCCTACTACGAGTACTTTTTCGCCGCTAGAACAGGAGTTTAGGTTAAAATTTATAACGTTATTTAGCGAAGGCGGGATCTTGTAGTCTGGTTTGTTAGGACGCCCCATTTTACCGATACTTATCATCACGTTTTTGGCCTGATAGTCGCCCTTTGCGGTGTGCACGAAAAACAAACCGTCTTTTTTCTTGACGCTTTCGACCTCGGA
>NZ_CALIII010000039.1 GCF_938018145.1 uncultured Campylobacter sp. | reverse complement strand
TATCTTAGATCAATCGTATTACCTGTATCTCCGGTAATCTTAGCGTTAAAATACTGGATATTTACAAGGTTAGGCGTTCTTGAGGAGCCAGTACCTTCATCATTATGTGATCTACCAAAGGTTGCATTTACAGTATTGTCACTTCTTCCTATTACACCAACTAGTCTATCTTCATCTTGTAAAGTATTGATATAGTCGGTTCCGCCAGGGTTGTAGCCCATAGGAGCCTCAAATACGTTTGCAACAGCTTCGTCAGTGCTAGTAGTCAAAGTCTTAGTCTCACCGGCAGCTTTTGGAGTAGAAACCCACTGATTATCATCAGACAGAGAGTCAACGTAAGCTTTAGCAGCGTCATAGCCCTCTTTAGCAGCCTTATCTACTGCGTTTACATAGAGGCTTCTATCTTTTGCATCAACATTGTCGCCTTGATCAACTACATAGTCTGATATTTTAACTTTATTAGTAAAAGCCACTTCATTGTTTTTTTCTGCAGACTTTATAAGCTCAGAAACAACATCGCCGCGAGAGTAGGTTTTTAGGGCATTTACCCAAAAGTTAACACCCGCAGGATCATCTTGATACGTTCTACCCAGTACATTTTGGTAGATATGGTTTATGAAAGCCATATTGTCGTCTAAAGACGAACCAAAGAAAGCTTTCGCGGTAGCGGTATCTAAAATCGCCTTAGCAGCACTGGCCATAGTATAATCGCCTTTCTGCCACCATGCATTTCCGTTTGCTTCAGAAGCTCTTCCAAGAAGAGTTACGTAAAGCTGAGAAACTTGAGTTTTTGTTAAAGCCATTAAGGACTCCTTAAAATGAAATTTGGTAGTTGCAAAGACTCACCATAGTAGAGTCAACCGAGATAAGGCAACCGCAGATGAGCCTACTAAGGTCTGCTCTGTGTCCTACCTACTATCGATAGTACTTTTGCAAATACTTAAGGGTTATTATAACATAAAAGCTAGGAAATAAGTTTAATTCATTATTAAAAACAGACGAAATTTACCGAAAATTTGAGAAAATTTTAAAAAAAATTGTTTTACTTTGGCACTTTTTAAATATATTTTAAGTTTATGGGTGATAAGATTGCGTTTTGACAAAAAACTATTTCAAACGAAAGGAAGTCAGTGGGTAGAAAAGCAAGAGAGATAATCGGCGGAACGGTTTTAGTAAAACAAAACGGCGACTTTTGCAAAAATGAGAGCGAAATAGAGATATACAAGACCAAACTTATGGACATAGCAAAGAGATATGGAGCTCAAATTTACGGCTACTACATAGGCAAGACGAGCGTGATGCTGTATCTGCAAAGCGAGGACATAGCTAAATTTATGCAGATATTAAATAGTTCCTTTTCAAGGGAAAGAAACAAAAAAAGAGGAGACGAACCGATCGGCAAGACGGAGAGATACGAAGCAACCATAGTCGGAGATAATGAGAAAGATGACGTGGCTAAATTTATAAAACAAAACGGCGGAACGGTCTTTGTCAAGACCAGCAAAAATATCAGTATAGACAAAAAACATAGCATAAATAATATAAAAAAAAGGAAAAACATGAACATAGCGGCCCTGCATTCAGATGAACACAGAGACCTAAGATATGTGGGTGGCGCCCTGCCCGATACTCCAGTAGCAAAAATCACGATATCGGAGATGAAAAGGTGCGCTGAAAATTTCTGCATAGTCTTTACTAACGAGATAGTGCCGACAATGCTAGTGCTACTCGGAGATGAAAATTTTAACGGCTACGTACCCGCAAGTCTGAAAAACTATCCGTTTTTACTCGGTAATGCAAATGGTAAAAGAGTACTCTGCGTAGACATGGACTCTGAGCAGATCCAAAAAGGCGGCGAGGAAGGCGAGATACTATTTGACAAAGAAGGCAACAAAAGCGAATTCTTGGGTAAAGTAGTGTCGGCGCTAAAAAACTACGATGCGGATTTTAGAAAAACGGAAGCAATGATGGAAGAGATAAAAAAAGCAGGAATTTTAGTCGATAAAGAGCTAAATTTAAAAGTAGGCGAGGAAAACTACGTACTAATGAAGGGCTTTTCGATCGTGAGCAAAAGCAAGCTAAACGAGCTGGATGACAAAACCTTGGCAATGTTCGTTAGAAACGGATATATGAATCTAATCAACATACACCTAAGCAGTTTGGGCAACTTCCAAACTCTAGCCTCAAGGATACTTTCAAAATGAACACATCCAAAAAAGAAAACGAACTAAAAAGCATACTCAGAAAATCCAAAAAGTGCTTGATATATGCGGGTATCTTTAGTGCTTTCGTAAATTTACTGATGCTGACGCCTCCTTTATACATGCTTCAGCTTTACGGCCGCGTGGTAACATCAAGAAGCTTAGATACGCTCACTATGCTTACTTTAATAGTAGTGTTTCTATTTGTAACAATGGGGCTTTTTGAGATACTTAGATCGCGCGTACTGATAATATTTGCCAACCAGATGGATCAAAATTTATCAGGCAGGGTTTACGATGCGATATTTAAACTAGCAGCAAGAAATCCGTCAAAAACTACTTCGCAGGCGATGAGTGACATAAATACGCTCAAGCAATATCTAAGCGGAAACGGAGTGTTTGCATTTTTAGATGCTCCGTGGCTACCGATATATATCGCGATACTATTTTTATTTCACCCGTACTACGGTTGGTTTAGCGTGTTTGCGGCGATTTTTCTTTTTATCCTTGCACTTTTAAATGAAAATGCGACAAAAGATGGACTCAAAAACTCAAATGACAGCTACAAAAAAGAGATGCGTTTCGTAGATTCAAATTTGAGAAATTCCGAGGTTATACAAGCTATGGGAATGAATGCAAATTTGAGAAAAATTTGGAAGAAAAAGCATGATGAGTTTTTAAACTCCCACTCGGACGCAAGCTCGAAAGCTGGGATTTATGCAAATATCAGTAAAACAGCACGCGTCACCTTTCAGTCCCTGATGCTAGGCCTTGGCGCATACCTCGTCGTAGAGATGGAGATAACTCCAGGTATGATGATCGCAGGCTCCATAATCATGGGTAGAGCCCTAGCCCCGCTTGATATCTTGATAGCTAGCTGGAAAAACTACAAGGGCGCAAAAGAGAGCTACCAAAGGCTGGATAAATTTTTAGATGAAATTCCTGCCGAAACCAATAGAGTAAGACTCCCTGACCCCGTAGGGAATATAGAGTGCCAGGGCGTATCTCTGGTGCCGCCTAATTCAAAAACACTATCACTCGCGGATGTAACCCTAAGCCTAAACGCCGGAGATATGTGTGCAGTGATAGGACCGAGCGCGGCAGGCAAAAGCTCGTTTGCCAGAGCGGTGCTAGGCGTATGGCCTTTGTTTAAAGGAACAGTTAGGGTAGACGGCGCGGATATAAACCAATACGACAGCAACCACCTCGGAGAATTTGTAGGGTACTTACCGCAAGACGTGGAACTCTTTGAAGGAACGGTAGCTGAAAATATAGCAAGATTTGGCGAGCTAGACTCCGAGGAAATAATAAAAGCGGCAAAACTAGCCAACGTGCATGAGATGATATTAAATTTACCGGAAGGCTACGATACAAAAATAGGTATGGGCGGCTCAAGCCTAAGCGGAGGGCAAAGACAAAGGATAGCTTTGGCTAGAGCATTTTATAAATCGCCTAAGATAATCGTACTGGATGAGCCAAACGCAAGCCTCGACGAAGCCGGAGAAAGAGCGCTACATCAAGCCCTGCTAAATATGAAAGGCAAAGCTACTATCATCTTGATAACGCATAAGCTAAACATACTGGGAATAGTCGATAAAATAGCGGTTCTAACCGCCGGCAGACTTATATATTTCGGTCTAAGAGATGCCGTACTACACGAGCTTACCAAAAATCAAAACCAAGCTGTGCAGCAACAGGCTAAGCAAAAGATAACAGAGGAAAAATAATGATACTGTCTGACGAAAGAGGAACGATAAGATTTGGCCTACTAACTATTTTGATATTAGTTGGAGTGTTTGGCGGCTGGGCAGCTTTTGCTCCGCTTAAAGGCGGTGCAGTAGCGGTCGGCAAAGTAAGCGTGATAAATGATAAGAAGGTCGTACAGCACCTAGAAGGCGGCGTCGTAGACGAAATTTACGTAAAAGACGGCGATAAGGTAAAAGAGGGAGACATACTTTTAAAAATAGGAAACTCCAGACTTCAGGCCGAACTTAATGCTTCTGCAACGGAGTACCTACAAAACGGTGTCTTGGAAGCCAGACTAATAGCACAAAGAGATAACGAAAAACAGATAAATTTTAGCGATGAACTAAAAAAACTGGAGGGCTTCAAAGAAGCTTCAGAGGCGCAGATAAGCATCTTTAATGAGCAAAGAAAAATGCTAAGTGACGAAAAAGAGATACTAAACCAGCGCATCTCTCAACTCTATAAGCAAATAGACGGGCTAAATGCCATAATATCCTCAAGAAAACTAAGAGCAGCATCGCTAGATGAGGAGATAAAAGAGTGGGATAGGCTATATAAAGAACAGCTAAGTGATAAGATAAGACTTAGAGACTCAAAACGAGAAAAAATAGCCGTTGACGGCGAGATAGCCTCAAGTACAGCAGAGATTGCTAGACTAAACGTCCAAATAACCGAAACAAAATCTCAAATCATTTTAAGAGAGAGAACCTTTAAAGAAGACGCCCTAAAGCAGCTTGAAAGCGTAACAAAGTCAATAAATGCACTAAGATCAAGATATATAGCCCTAAACGATCAGCTTGCTAGAACCGAAATTAGAGCTCCGGCTAGCGGAACGATTGTAGGCATGATCGCCCATACGGTAGGCGGAGTAGTCGGATCGGGCGAATCGATAATGTATATCGTGCCGGATAGCACGGAGTATATAGTAGAAGCAAGGATGAACATAACAGATATAGACAAAGTCACGACAGGACTATTAGCTGACGTGAGATTTAGTGCATTTGAGCTTCAACAGGCACATGTGGTAGAGGGCGAAGTCATATATATATCGGCTGATAGCCTACAGGACAACAATGGATATCAGTTTTATAAGATAAAAGTCAAACTCACCAACAAAGGCGTAAAAGAGCTAGAGCATAATAAATTTTTCTTGCTTCCGGGTATGCCTGCGGAGGTAGTGGTGCAAACAGCCGATAGAACGGTTCTAAGCTATATCTTAAATCCGTTTACGAATATGTTTGAAAGGGCGTTTAATGAAGATTAAAATTTTATCCCTACTTGCCGCGCCGATACTTTTGTCGGCGCAGTCCGCAAGCTTATCTCAAGCCTATAATATGGCTCTAGGCAATGACGAAGAGTATAAATACTATATGTATAACAGTCTAGCCGGAGAGCAAAGGTACAATCAAGCCTTATCTCAGTTACTACCTACCATAAACGGCGACCTATCCTATCATGGCGACAAATATAAAAGATTTAATAAAAACAGCAATGAAAGCTACACGAGTTACGGCGTGACACTAAGGCAGCCAATATTTCAGCCCTCTTTGTACTATCAAAGACAGCAAGAAGAATTAAGGATGCAAGGAAGTCATATCGAGCTAGAACATAGCAGACAAGAGCTTGCCAAAAAAGTAGCCAAGGCGTATTTCGAGCTAGCTTATGCTAATGCAAATTTAAAACTAGCACTAAGCTATCAAGACGCGCATAAGGCCAAATTTGAGCAGATGGAGCGATCGCTCTCGCTAGGTTTAACCAATAAAATGGACATGCTCGAATCAAAAGTGAGATACGATGAGTCGATGCTAGGCGTAAGCAAAGCACAAAGAAGCATAGATATAGCCAAGATGTCGCTTTTTAAACTAGTCGGACAAGACATCGATACTATGGAGTATTTTGAAAATATAAATATTGATTTTTTCAAAAATCTCGACCTTATAAAATATAGCGATATAGAGCAAAATTTAGACTATAGACAAAGTGCCCTAGTGACACAAATAGCCGAAAAAGAGCACACTAAGCGTAAAAGCGAACACTTGCCGACCATCGACTTTTCTATAGGCTACTCAAATAACGATTACAAGGATGATAGAGCTTTTGGCGATAAAAATCATAGGGTTGAAACCAATATCCGTCTAAATATGCCGATATTTTCAAGTTGGTACACAAGCTACAGGGTTGAAGAAGGCATGTTTTTAAGGCAAGCTAGCATCTCTAGACAAAACGATACTAGAAAAAATGTCGATATCGCGCAAAGACAAGCCACCATCAACCTCCAAAACTATATCCAAGAGTACGACATAAACGCAAGGTCACTCGAGCACGCTAATGTATACGAACACTCGATAGAGCGGGGATACGAAGAGGGGCTAAAGGATCTAGTCGATCTACTAGACGCTAAAGCTAGAGTCCACAAGATAAAAAATGAACTAATAGCTTCGGCCAGAAACGTAGTTTTAGCCTATCTTGAGCTTGAAAGCCTAATAAATGACATAAACGAACAAAGCATGAGCAAGCTTGAGAGCGCGTTTAACTAAGCAGTTTTAAAAACAGCTCATTATGAGCTTTGGCGGACTTTGCCCAAGAAAAATCTTTGCAGCGGCGAAGTCCAATCCTCGCGAAATCTTCCCTCATTTTCTCGTCAGTAAGTAAAATTTGTAGCTTCTCTTTTAAGTCCGCTTCGTTTAAAGGATCGAAATAAACCGCATCTTCGCCATAAATTTCTCTAAAAACTTCGATATCAGATAATGCCACCGCACACCCGCAAGCCATCGCCTCAAGCGGCGGGATACCAAAACCCTCATAGACTGACGGATATACAAAAACGCTAGCCGAGCTATAAAGAGCCGCCAGCTCCTCGTCCGCGACAAAACCCGCAAATTTGATATTTTTATTTTGATTTATGAGCTCGTGGATTTGCGAGTTTTCCCAGCCTTTTGCGCCGACAATAACTAGGTCAAATTTAGCCTGCAAATCGCCTGGAAGTAGATTGTAAGCTTTAATAAGCGTAGCGAGATTTTTTCTAGGCTCGATAGAGCCCGCAAAAAGGATAAATTCTTTTGTCAAATTTAGCTTAGCCTTTACAACTGCTTTTTGCGTATCGTCTTTTGGGTAAAAAACTTTATCATCATAGCCGTGGTATATCACGCTGATTTTGCTTTCATCAAATCCTAAAATTTCCACAATCTCGCTTTTTGTAAAATTTGATCCCGTGACGATATGCGTGGCTTTTTTGATGTTTCGCATAAAAAAACGCTCGAAAAACTCAATCCTGTCTTTAGGATGAAATTCTTTAAATTTGATAAAGGTAAAATCATGCACAGATACTATGATATGTTTGACCTTGATATTAAGCGGGATGAAATTTGGCTGAAAATATAGATCGAAATTTTGTTTACTGATATTGTGCTCATTTAATTTTCTTAAAAGAAATCTCAAATTTGTTTTTATTTTTTGTGGCAGAAACGATAAAAAACGCTTTGCGGGGCGTAGAAGTCTTTGCTTAAATGCTTTTGAGGACGCCTCTTGCAGATCGTCGTTAGCTAAATTTAACTCTTTTGAAATAAACCCATAGTCGTAAAATGGATCAAATTTCTCCTTGTCCAGCCTTTTAACGATCTCGTATGTATATCTACCAATGCCAGTTAACTGTGCAATGAGCGGCTTTGCGTCGATTAAAATTTTAGCTTTGCCCTCTTTTTTTGGTGCGCAGTTTTTAAATTTACTCATTTTCATACATCCATTTTAGCGTTTGTTTGATGTGCGTTTTGCATAAATTTAGCCCGTTTGCTTCAAGCCTCGCGGTATCGGCAGTTATTTCCTCAGGCTCGTCCGCTCGCATAAACGCGGGATTTTGCTCGACTGTTATATCGCGCCCCGAAATTTTTCTCATAAAATCTAAAATTTCACCTATGCCGTGCCCTTTGCCCGAGCCGATATTAAAAATCCTCTCGCCGGTCTTTAAATTTAAAAGCTTTTCGTAAATTTTAACCACATCTAAAACATTGTTGTATTCGCGCTTCGGGGTTAAATTTCCAAGCTCTATGACGCTAGCGTTTCGCTTAAAATGCGATACGATTTTAGGAATCAAAAAATTCACGCCCTGCCCCACTCCCGTGTAGTTAAACGGGCGCGTTATCAAAATATCAAGGTCGTAGTCCTTTGCTAAATTTTCCATTTGAAACTTACTTTTAGCATATGCAGATAGAGGATGCGGCGTCAAATTTTCGGACAAGACCCTAGCTTCTTGCGCGCCGTAAACCGAAGCCGAACTTGCCAAAATCACTCTTTTTGGCTTTTTTCTTTGCTCGCTAAGCGCATCAAGCAGGTTTTTACTGCCTGCAACATTTACCTTAAAAATAAGCTCCGCATCGCTTGGCGCAAACGAAATACCAGCCAGATGGATCACGAAATCAGGATCAAATTTGAGGGCGTCTTTTACGCTTTTTATATCGCAGATATCGCAGTTTTGCGTCGTAGCCTCAAAGACTTCGTAGCCTAAATTTTTTAGATGCGCGCACAAATACCTTCCGCTAAAGCCCTCCGCGCCCGTTACGAAAACCTTAGAACTCAAAGCCGCGCTCTATTTTTTTAAGATCGGCCTTAACCATCATAGCGCAAAGCTCTTCGACGCCCGTTTTCGCCCGCCAGCCAAGCTCTTTTTTGGCCTTGCTCGCATCGCCGATGAGCAAATCGACCTCGGCCGGACGATAAAACTGCGGATCGACTTGGACTAAAATTTTGCCGTTTTTATCGCGCGCGACCTCGTTTTCGCCCTCGCCTTCAAATTTTAGCTCGATATCAAGCGCCTCGAAGCTAAGTCTCACAAAGTCGCGAACCGTCGTCGTTTCGCCCGTAGCTAGCACGAAGGTATCGGGCCTATCGTACTGCAAGATCGCATGCATGCCTTGGACGTATTCGTAGGCGTAGCCCCAGTCACGCTTGGCGTCCATATTTCCCAGCTTTAAAACATCGGCTTTTTTCAGCGCGATCTTTGCGGCGGTATTTGTGATCTTTCTCGTAACGAACTCAAGGCCTCGCAAAGGACTTTCGTGATTAAACAGTATGCCGCTCGAGCCAAAAATATCGTAACTCTCGCGGTAATTTACCGTGATAAAATGCCCGTAAAGCTTAGCCACGCCGTAAGGCGAGCGCGGATAAAACGGCGTATCCTCGCTCTGCGGGATAGCTTGCACCTTGCCAAACATCTCCGAGGTGCTGGCTTGATAAAATTTGATATTTTTATCTACGATGCGCACGGCTTCGAGCAAATTTAGCACCCCTATGCCGGTAGCGTTTGCCGTGTGAAAAGGCTCTTTGAAGCTAACTCCGACAAAGCTTTGCGCGGCAAGGTTATAGATCTCGTCCGGTCTAACCTCGGAGACGACGCTTAGGATGTTAAAAGGATCGGTTAAATCCATCTCTAAAATTTGCAAATTTTCGTTTTGCGCGACTTCAAGCTCGTTTAAACGCCACAAATTTAGGCTCGCCGTTCGTCTGCACGTGCCGTAAACTTTATAACCCAGCTCTAGAAGATACTTCGCCAAATAGGCTCCGTCTTGCCCTGTAATGCCCGTGATTAACGCTTTTTTCATTATAATTCTCCTGTTAAAATTTGATAAGCCTGCTCGGTGCTTTGTCGCCACGATACAAGCTCTATCAGGTCTGATTTGATGTGTTTGTCCTCTTTAAAATCCCCGAGCCACTTCTCTATGGCGCCCGCTAGATCATCGTCATCCTTAAAAAAGGTCGCCGAGCCATTTGAAACCTCTTTAAACACGTTAAGCTCGCGCGCTATTATCGGGATCTTGTGGATAGCAGCCTCAACGAGCGGCAAGCCGAATCCCTCGGCTCTGCTTGCGGCGATAAGGCAGCTCGAGTTTTTATAAATTTCATCCAAAAGCTCGTCGCTGACGAAATTTAGATAAATAAGCCTTTTGCCGTTTTCCTCGTGTTTTTTTATCTTTTCGTAAAGCTCATCGACCATCCAGCCGACCTTGCCCGCGATGACCAAATTTATATCAATACCCTTTCGCCACAACGTCTCAAACGCCCTTACAGCCGCATCATGACCTTTTCTAGGCTCGAGCGTTCCGACCATTATAAAGGTCGGTTTGGAGCGAATTTTATCTAAAATCTCAAGCGAGGCTTTATCGAGCCCGTAGCTTGGCGCGGTCGCTTTTATATCGCAGCCAAGCTTCATACTTTTTATGATTGGCGGAATTAGCAGATCATTTTTAGCGATATACTCTTTCACGTCGTCTATGACAGCATCCGATATACATACAAGACCGTCCGCTACGTTTATAACAGCTTTCGCCCAGTGGTCGTGATTGCCGGGAGAAACGGATGGCACAAACTGCGGATATAAAATCGGGATAAGATCGTAAATGACGAAAAACAGCTTGACGCCCTTTGCCCGGAGCCTTTGATAAACGCCGTTTTTGTATGCGTTTACCGCGCCGATAGGCATATAATCAAGTCCGTAAAATATATCTCCCTCGCTCATATCGGCCGCTTCATTTACGGCGTTCCACTCTTTTAGCCCGTATAGATCCCTCATAAAATCTTTAGCGCAAAAATACGTAGAGCGCAGATCGTCGTAATATATCGGCTCTATTTGGTAGGCTAAATTTCGCATTTGCAAAAG
>NZ_CALIII010000038.1 GCF_938018145.1 uncultured Campylobacter sp. | reverse complement strand
ACCAGTGCTCTTTTGCTTTGTGCAGTATATCAAGTATGTGCTCGCCGAGGATCCACGCGGGGATTATCGTGATCGCGGCCCAGCACCACGCGCTTATTAGGTTTATAAACGCGTACTTTTTCGCGCTGTATCCGGTTAAGCCTATGGTCATCGGTATGATGACGCGAAAGCCGTACATATAGCGCTGGATAAAGATGATCGGCCAGCCGTATTTTTTCAGCATTATATGCGCGATGGCGAATTTTCGGCGCTGGGTATGAAGCTTTTTGGCGATATATTTTTTGTTATAGCGGCCTAGATAAAAGTAAATTTGATCCCCGACAAAGCCGCCCAGACCTGCTACGAAGATGGCCGGCGCGATATGCATATGCGTTTGATGAGAGAGGATGCCCGCCATTATGAGCGCCATTTCGCCTTCCATTATGCACCAGACGAAAAGTATGATGTAGCCGTACTCGATGAGTAGTTTTATGAAAAATTCTTCCATCTCAGATCTCTAGTATGCTGTAAATTTTGGTTAGAGGGCGTAAATTTTCGCTACCGCCGAGCTCCTTTAAATCTATCAAAAAGCAGGCCTCCACGCAAACGGCGTTTGTTTGATTGATTAGCTCTACGCTTGCTTTTGCGGTTCCGCCCGTAGCGATTAGATCGTCGATTAAAAGCACTTTTGCGCCCGCTTTCTCGCCGAATGCGTCAACGTGAATTTGTACTTCGTCTACGCCGTATTCTAGGCTGTATTTTTGCGAGATCGTGATGTAGGGCAGTTTTTTAGGCTTTCTAATCGGCACGAAAGGTAGCCGCAGTCTAGCCGCCAAAGCCGCTGCGAATATAAATCCGCGCGACTCGATGCCGGCGATGAAATCGATATCGGCACCCTCGTATCTGGCAACTAGATGATCCATTAAAAAATTAAACGCCTCTTTGTTGTTTAGCAGCGTCGTGATGTCGCGAAATACTATGCCCGGCTTTGGAAAATCGTTTATACAGCGGATAGAATTTAATAAAAATTCCTTCCCCGCTTTGTCTAGTTCTTTCATTTTTTGCCTTTAAATTTGATTTATAGTAGCGCTTCGATTTTGCCCTCTAGCTCGCGGATGCGCTGGCGGAGTTTGTCGTTTTCCAGGCGGTACTGCGAGTTTCTGGTGCGAAGGGCGTTGGCATCGTTTTTGACTTTGTTTAGTTCGTCGGTGAGGATGTCGATGTTACCCAGGCCGCGCTGGAGTTGGACTTGCAGCTTGCGGATGACGACTTCGGTATCTTGGAGATTGTTTTTCATAAAATCGCGCGTCGCGCGCTCTTTTTTAAGCAAGGTTTTAAAGTAAAACACCATAACGGTGAGATAGATACAAATGCAGATCAAAACCGTAAGTACGAGCCAATCGGTCATTTCTCGCCTCCTAGCTTTTTCACGCGTCTTTCGTGCCTGCCGCCGGCAAATTCGGTAGCGAAAAAGGCCTTTATCATATCTGCCGCGACCGCGTCGCCGATCGTTCTAGCGCCCATGGCTAGCACGTTTGCGTCGTTGTGCTCGCGCGCTAGTTTTGCCGTGGTGACGTCGTGACAAAGCGCGCAGCGAACGTGCGAATGGCGGTTGGCCGCGATACTGATGCCGATACCCGTGCCGCAGATTAGCACGCCGTATTCGTTCTCGCCGCGTAAATTTTGCGTCATAAGCTCGGCAAAATCTGGATAATCGACGCTATCTTTGCTATGCGTTCCTAGGTCGCATACGCTAAAACCTTCGCTTTTTAAAAGCTCGCAAATTTGCGCCTTAAGATCAAAGCCCGCGTGGTCGCTCGCGATAAAAATTTTGTCTATTTTCATGAAATTTCCATAAGCTAAAAAATGCTTAATTATAGCAAAAAAGCATTAAAGTAAAATTTCGCCGCGAGCCTTTAGGAGCGAAATTTAGGCTAAATTTTAAAATTTGCCGTTTACAAAAACATCCTCATGATTGCCACGGCGTATCGTATCGGCTCGAAAAAATAATCCTTTAGCGGCGAGACCACGATGATAACTAGCGCGATAAAGCCGTATCTTTGCATGCTATTTAGCCAGTTTGCCGCGCCGTGAAGCCCAAAAATGCGTAAAAGATACTCAAGTGCTTTGGAGCCGTCAAGAGGCGGGATGGGGTAGAGGTTAAAGAGAGCTAGGACTAAATTTACGGCTGCGAGCATGAAAACAAACTCCGCTACCAAGCTATCAAAAAACCCCTTAAAACCGATAAATTTAAACGCGCAAAACGCTAACGCAAAAAGAGCAAGGTTGTATGCGATACCCGCAAGCGCGACGATGATAGCGGCCTTATAGCCGCCGTTATAAAGCACCGTGCGCAAATTTATGGGTACTGGTTTAGCCCACCCAAACGTCACTCCCGTGCTAAGATACATGAGTGCCGGCACGACGATAGTACCCAGCGGATCGACGTGTTTTATGGGATTTATACTTAGCTGCCCCAAATTTTTGGCGGTCAAGTCGCCAAATTTAAACGCTGCGTATCCGTGCGCGATCTCGTGCCCGACGACGGAGATAACGAGCACGGCGACTAGGATCGCTACCTGAGCGAAGTCGATGTTGTCAAGGTTCATTCGATCTTGTTTCCGTCGTTTTTAGCTTCGGCCCTGGCGGCATTTAGTAGCTCAGGCGAGTTTTGTATAAAGTCCACGCTCTTGCCGACTCTGTTCCATCTGATTTTGTATTCATCATCCCAGCTAAAATATACAAACCACGGCTTGCCGACGATATTTTTATATGCCACGGGTCCCCAAAAACGGCTGTCGTTTGAATGGTCGCGGTTATCGCCGATCATGAAAAACTCGCCCTCTGGAACTTGAAAATAAAATGCGTTAAACGGATAGTTGCCAACGCTTGGTAGCTCGTTTACGATAACGGGTTGCATGGCAAATTTGCTCGCGTTTAGGTAGTTTACGGCTAGTTCGAATAAATTTACCTTCTCATCGTAGTGGATACCGCCGAATTTATATGGCTCGCGTACGAAAAGCTTACCGCCAAATTTTACTATATCTTTTTCGTCAAAATTTGCCTTTATAAACTCCTCGCCCTCGTGCGGGTGCAAAAATAGCGCCTTTTCGGTGAAAACCACTTCATCGCCGCCGACTGCGAAATTTCGCTTGACGTAGTGGATCTTTTCATCGTGCGGATAGCGAAAAACCACGATATCGCCGCGCTGCGGCTTTGCTCCCTCGATGAGGTGGCCGTTACCGTTAAAATCTGGCAAAACCTTGACCTCGATCCACGGAATGCGCGGAGTCGAGATGCCGTAGCTAAATTTTTTAACGAAAAGATGATCGCCGACTAAAAGCGTGTCCTTCATCGAACCTGACGGTATCACGAAGGCCTGCGCGACAAAGAAAATCACGAGCAAGACGATGATGACAGTGCCCGTCCAGCTGTTTGAAAAATCTAAAAATTTATTAAACGCTTTTTTCAAAATTTATGCCTTTTTCGCGCGGTTTTTGGCTGATTTTATGGTGTTTGACAGTAGCATCGCGATAGTCATCGGGCCTACGCCGCCTGGAACGGGCGTTATAAACGAGCATTTTGGCGCTACTTCGTCAAATTTGACGTCGCCTTTTAGCTTGCCGTCGTCCATGCGGTTTATGCCTACGTCGATTACGACGGCGCCCTCTTTTACCATATCGGCCGTTACGAAATCGGCTCTACCGATAGCGGCCACTAGGATGTCGGCGTCCGCGCAAATTTCTTTTAAATTTCGCGTTTTGCTATGCGTCACGGTTACGGTCGCGTTGGCGTTTAGCAGTAGATTTGCCATCGGTTTGCCCACGATGTTGCTACGTCCGATCACGACGGCGTTTTTGCCCTCTAAATTTATATCGTAGGCTTTAAAAATTTCCATTATGCCTAGCGGCGTGCAAGGCACGAAGCCGTCAAGTCCGCTAGCTAGCTTGCCGACGTTTATCGCGGCAAAGCCGTCCACGTCTTTTGCGGGGCTAATGGTTTCTAAAATTTTATTCGTATCTATATGCTTTGGTAGCGGTAGCTGAACTAGGATGCCGTCGATGCCGTCGTCTAAATTTAGCACGTCTATTAGCGCGATTAGCTCGCTTTGCGTCGTGGATTCGGGCAAGCGGTGCATCACGCTTTTTATCTCGCAGGCTATGCAGGCTTTTTCTTTTGCCGCGACGTAGGTTTGGCTGGCTTTATCCTCGCCGACCAGTATCACGGCAAGCGCCGGCTCTATGCCTTGATTTTTCAAATTTAGCGCTTCGTTTTTTACTCTTTCTTTTACTTGCGCGCTTACGTTTTTGCCGTCTAATATCGTCATTTTCGTCCTTTATTACTTTTTAATCGCAAAGATTGTATGATAGCTAATTTTAGATTAAATTTACGAAAAAGCGAAAGAATTTATGAAAATTTGGCTGATTTTTTGGTTGCTTTGCGGCGCGGCGTTTGCGAGCGATTTTATCACGAAAAACGAATACGCGAAGATGCTCTATCAAAACCCGCGCGGCATCGGCTGCGACAAGTGTCACGGCAAGGGCGGCGAGGGTTCGCTCATATCAAAATATAGACATTTCGATAAAAAAACCAAGCAGGTCATCGACGACGAGCTAAGAGCGCCCAGGATAAACAATCTTGATTTTGAGACGTTTAAAGAGGGCGTGCTAAGCGCTAGAAGCGTGATGCCTAGCTACTTTCTAACCGACGAAGAGATAAATTTGCTTTACGAATACGTTATAAATTTCAACAAGGATAAAAAATGACGAACAAAGAAGCTTTTGGACTGGCTAAAAAATATATCCCGGGCGGCGTAGATTCGCCCGTTCGCGCGTTTGGCAGCGTAGGCGGCGAGCCGTTTGTGGTGGACCGCGGCGAGGGCGCGTATCTAGTAGATATCGAGGGAAACCGCTATCTAGACTTCATCCAGAGCTGGGGACCGCTCATTTTTGGGCACTGCGACCCTGATATCGAGAGTGCGGTGATAGCGACGGCTAAAAAAGGACTAAGCTTTGGCGCTCCGTCAAATTTAGAAACAAAGCTAGCCAAACTAATCTGCGACGAGTTTAAAAACGTAGAAAAGGTGCGTTTTGTTAGCTCGGGTACAGAGGCCACGATGAGCGCAATCCGCGTGGCGCGCGGCTTTAGCGGTAAGGACGGACTGATAAAATTTGAAGGCTGCTATCACGGGCACAGCGACGCGCTTTTGGTAAAAGCAGGCAGCGGCGCGACGACCTACGGCAATGCATCTAGCGGCGGCGTGCCGGCAGATGTGGTGAAAAACACCTATCTAGCGCGCTACAACGATATAGCTAGCGTGCGGGCGATATTTGAGGCAAATAGAGGCAAAATCGGCGCGCTAATCATCGAGCCGATCGCGGGAAATATGGGGCTCGTGCCTGCGGATAACGAGTTTTTGAGCGAGCTTAGACGCCTTTGCGACGAAAACGGCGCGGTGCTGATATTTGACGAGGTTATGAGTGGATTTCGCGCGAGCAGGCATGGATCGTTCGAATTTAACGGCATAGAGGCCGATCTGGTAACATTTGGTAAGGTGATCGGCGGAGGCTGCCCTGCGGCGGCGTTTGGCGGAAAGGCTGCTATCATGGACTGTCTAAGTCCCGAAGGCGCCGTATATCAAGCGGGTACGCTAAGCGGTAATCCCGTAGCTATGGCCGCCGGCATCGCAAGCCTGAGTAAAATTTTCGCCGATCACAATCTTTATGACCGCCTAAACAAGCTAGCCGTACTGTTTGCTCATGGGTTAAAAAGCGTCGCCACGAAGCATGGCATCGCGCTACAAACGACGGTGCGAGGCTCGATGTTTGGCTTTTTCTTTACCGCAAGCGAGGTTAAAAACTACGACGATGCGTTAAAAAGCGACGTCAAGCTTTACGCCAAATTTCACGCCAAAATGCTTGAAAAAGGCGTTTATCTAGCGCCTAGCCAGTTTGAGACGGGCTTTATCTGCGACGCGATGAGCGAAGAGGATATTAAATTTGCGATTAAGGCCGCAGACGAGAGCTTTGCCGAGATAGTCGCGCAAGACGCGAGCGAAAACGAAGAAATGCGCGAGGTAAAAGCAAGGATCGCCGATCTAGAAGAGCGTCTAAAAGAGGCCAGAAAAGAGCGCGAAGCGATACAAGAGCGCATGAAAAACAGCTGGGGATTTGCCTAATGGCGAAGATAAATTTAGGCGACGTCGTAAAAGGCGCCGAGCAGCTAAGTCTGGGCGTTTCTATCGTCGTGGCGCTTGCTATCGGGGCCGGGTTTGGCTACTGGATGATGAAGGAAACCGGCTGGACGTGGACGCTGTTTGCGGGCATCGCAGTCGGTATCGCCGCAGCCGGCCTAAACATCAAAAAGGCCTACGACGCGCAGATAAAAAGCCTAGATGAACTAAAAGATAAAGATAAATTTAAGCCCGCAAATGACGAGGACGATGAGTGAATCTTAAGCTCCTTGCCGTTTACGGCGCGTTTGAGGCTTTGCTATTGCTGGGCTCGGTGGCATTTGGCCGCGCGTGGTTTTACAGCTCGCAGGTCGCGTTTGCGGGCTCGCTTTTGGTGCTGGCCGCGACCTTTAGAGCCTACAAAAAACGTGTAGAAAACGGCGTGCGAGACTATGACGCCTCCGCAGAGGACGACATAGACGAATGGGGCGAAAATCACGAGGAGTTTCCTGATCGCGCTGAAAACGCTAAATTTGACGGGCATGACCCGCACCGCGAAGATGCTAAGCGACAGGACGCGTCAAATTTGGACGGCTCGGTAAAAGCGAACGCGAAACTAAATTTAAACGACGAAAACGAGCTGGTTAAATTTGACGAGCAAAATTTAAAAGAGGCAAGCCAAAGCGGTCGGTCAAATTTAAGCCGGGCAAACGAGTCAAATTTGAACGAATCAAATCAAAGCAGCGAAACTAAGCCCTCAAAAAAGCAAAATTTCGCGCAAAATTTAAAGCAAAATTCGCCCAACTACTTTACCGCATTCGTGCCTTTTCGGCTGATCGCGTATGCGGTTTTGGTCGTCGGATTTTTAGCGCTAAAAAGGCACGACAACCTCGATATCGCCGCGTTTTTGATCGCGCTTGCGGCGATGCCTGCGGGCGCTTTGATATATGGAGTAAAAAGCAATGAGAAATAGCTCGATAATAACGATCAGATCGATGTTTGCACTATTTGTGGGGATGGCGTTTTTGTTTGTGGGAAACGGCCTCATCATCAGCTCTGCGGGCGTCGAGCTAAAAAAAATGGGCGCGGGCGAGCTGGAGACGGGATTTGTTATCGCGGTATTTTTCGTTGGAGCTATGGCGGCTACGATATTTTCACATAAAATCGTCTCAAAAGTCGGCCACATCAGGAGCTTTGGGATCTTTGCGTCGCTTTTTGGTATCGCGGCGATGTTTCACGATCTTAGCCAAAATCTCTATTTTTGGGCCTTTTTGCGCGGATGTTTGGGATTTTGCTACTACTCGATCTTGATGATAATCGAAAGCTGGCTCAACGCGCGCGCTAGAAACGAAGTTCGCTCGCGAGTGTTAGCGTTTTACGAGGTCACGTTTTACGTCTGCTTTGGGCTGGGTATCCTCGTGCTATCGCTAAATTTATCCACTTCGCACGTGCTTTTGCTTAGCGCGGCGTTTATTTTGTTTTCGAGTATTCCTTTAAATTTGATCCGCATCAAAGAGCCGCCGATCCCCGAAAAAAAGAGCGTCTCGATCCCGAGAGTTTTTGCGCTCGTGCCTTTGGCGCTCATCACCAGTATCGTAGCAGGCATCCTAACAAACGGCTTTTTTACGATGGGCAGCGTTTATGTTTTACTCCAAGGATACGGCGCGGTCGAAGTTTCGTTTTTTATGACGATAGCGATGGCGGGCGGCTTTATCGCGCACTCTTTTATCGGCAGCGTCTCGGATAAATTCGGCCGCCGTCCTGCGATAATGGTCTGCTCTGCCGTCTCGCTGTGTGCGGCTATTTGCTTTTTGGCGCTTAAACCATCTATCTACGCGCAGTACGTTTTGTCGTTTTTTTTGGGTTCCGGCGCTTTTTGCCTCTACGCGTTATCGCTTGCTCGTGCCAACGACGTTTTAAAGCACAAAAACCAAGGCATCGAAGTAGGGCGCGCAGTGCTTTTTAGCTACTCTTTCGGTTCGCTTCTTTCGTCCGTGATAATGGGTGCTAGTATGCAAATTTTAGGCTTTGACGGCTTTATGTGGGTTTACGTGGCGTTGCTTGCGTTTCTCATCGCGTTTTGCCTCACGCAAAAGACCGTTCCGCTTGAAAGCAGAAGCGACTTTGAGCACAGCCCCGGCACGATGGCAAATAGCTAATGAAAATCTCAAATTTGACGATATAGCCGTATGGAATCAGTAAGCAACTCAGTAAGCTCGCAAATCGCGACCCAGGCCGCAGTCAGCGGCGCTCTGCCTAAAACGGGCGGTCCTGGCGGCCCAAGCGCCGGACAGACGGGTCAGGCGGGCGAAACTAAAAATCTTTTTAAAAATCAGCCAGCACCCTCGCAAAATTTGGACTCCGAGGCCGCGGATAACGCCGTAAAGGATCTCGATAAGCTCGTAAATAAGCTTTTAAACGAGCTAAAATCAAGCCCGACGCAGGCCAAAGAGCTAGCCGCGCAGGCTAAAAATCTCCAGCTCTCGCCAAATCTCGCAAAAGATATGAAAAGCCTCGTCGCGCTTGCCGAAAACGAGCCCGATCTAAAGGAATTCGCGCTTAAACTAAAGGAGTTTTTAAAGCCCGTTGCCGATCTAAAAAACGCGCCGCTAAACGAGCAGATAAAAAACTCGGGCATCATGCTGGAGGCAAATTTAAAAGACGCGCTAAACGGCAAATTTAATCTACCTAGCGCGATAAATAAGCTGTTTGGCGATATAAAAAATCTCTCAAATCAGCAGCTTTTGGAGCAAATTTCAGCTCTAGCTAAAGATGACAGCCTAAGCACGAACGAAAGCTTTGCGAGGCTTGATCAAATTTTACAAAACGCTAAAACCGCAGCCAAAGATACGCTAGCGGGCTCGCCGTTTAAGCAGCTTTTTGAGATCGCGGATAAATTAGAAAACGCGGCTAAATTTATGGATAAACAGGCAAACGCGATGAGTGGCAGCGGACTAAGCCTAAACGAAAAAACGCTAAACAACGAGCTAAATAAAATCTCGCAGCTACTGGCAAATGCTGGCGAAAAAATGCAAAATTTAAATAGCGAAAAACTAAGTCAAAACAGAGGCTTTGCTTTAAATTTCACCGAGCTAAAAAGCACGCTAAAAGAGCTAACGGACGAGCTTGGCGCGCTTGCGGCCTCGCAGGATAAATTTAACGATTTCGCGCAAAAAATCGTCCGAGACGGCGCAGAGGGAAGCGAGGGCGCGACGCTGCAAGACAAGCTGCAAAATGCGGCTAGAAAGCTAAATTTCGCCCTGCAAATCGCCGATAAAGCGGGCTTTGAAGCAAAAAATAACTTAGATGAGGTCGGCAAGTTAATAAAGCAACAAAACATCGCTCGCGGCGAGCTTGGCGCCGTGACGCCAAAAAGCGCCGAAGAGACGGCAAAGCTGCTGCAAAACGACGTAAAAAGCGCGCTTTTAAACATGCAGTCAAAGTCCCCCGACGCTAGCCCAGTAAAAGACGCCGCCTCAAAGCTGCTCGCTCAAATCGAGATGCATCAGCTAGCCTCCGCGGTCGCTGGCGGCGTGCAGACCTATCTGCCCTACGTCTGGGAGGGCGTAGAGGGCGGAAATATCAGGTTTAAGCAAGGCAAAAAGCAAAAGCACTACGCGCAAATCGATCTAAATTTTCAAAATTTCGGGCAAATCAATATCATGGTGGCGCTTAGCGAAAACAAATACATCGACCTTGCGATCGCGACGCAAAAAGAGGAGTTTAAGGAGCTGATTTTAAGCGGCGCGAAGGAGCTAAAAAGGGCTATCGGCGAGCAGGGCTTGATAGTGTCGAATTTTAGCCTAAAAACCATGCCAAAGCTACGTCTTAGCGGTGTTTACGGCGGTCTGGATAAGCTTGATATGGGCTTTGACAAAAAGGCGTAAATTTGGCGAAAGTACAAAAAACTAAAAAGGCCGTGGCTCTTGGCTACAACCGCCAAAAGGATAACGCGCCTAAGGTGCTAGCTACGGGTTCTGGCGAAGTGGCGAAAAATATCATAAATCTAGCCAAATCTCACGATATCCCGATCAAAGAGGACGCCGATCTGGTCGAGGTTCTAAGCAAGGTCGATCTAAACGAGGAAGTCCCGCCAAATCTCTATAAAGCAGTCGCCGAAATCTTTAACTTTTTGTATCAAATGACGAATAAAAAATAGGGCGCATGTCGTAAAAGCAAGGCGAGATCAGGCTGCTTTCAAGCGAAATTTGAGTGCGAACTAGGAAATCTAAATGAAAAAGACGGTCGGAATAATAGTGATTTTAGCTTTGCCTTTGTTGGTCTTATTTTTAGCTCTAGTTCTTGCTATCAGCAACACGTCAAAAGGCGCAAACTATCCGAAACACGCGCTAGAAAAAGCGGTAACTCATGATAAAAAAGATCCTCATCCAAAAAAGATAAAACCGTCAATCATAAAGTAAAATTTGACGG